>JASJCB010000073.1 GCA_030066195.1 Acidobacteriota bacterium | reverse complement strand
TGGTTCCGGTTCTTACTTTGCCAATCAATGACGAGCAGGCACGGCACCGGGTATAAGCCCACTCAATGAGGGTGTACGATCAACAAAATTCAAGGTGGGTCGTTTCCAAAAACCCTTCGACCGGACGAGTATTCGGACTTTAGCAAACGAGACGAGATTTTGGGAATCGCTCATAGCATGCACATTACCAGCATGATGATGCGAAGAAAGAGCTTACTTTGGAAAAGCCTGGAGTTCGAAACGCGAAGTGTGAATCCTGGAAAACGTTGGTTTATTTGGAAAGACAAAGCCGACTAAGCACAAAGCAGGCCTTTGAAGAGTGGGCGGGAAAGGCTTCGCCTTGCGGCATTGTTTTGTAAGGCCCTTGTGCTTGCTTTCGGTGTTCATATAAGAGTTGCGGGGCAGCGGATCCAACTATGGGAGCCTAGGAGGCGATATTTGGAGGATTTTTTTTCGTGGGTCAAAATCTTTGGGCCCGCCGAGCAACCCCTGCGCTTCTATCCGTGTCTTGAATATCGGGAATACAACCCCGCGGGGGATGATTTGAAAGCGAAAACAATTTCGGCCCGGGCCGACCAACGGAGTTATGGGACATGGAACGACCGATGCTCGGGCACGGCGGGCGGGCAGGACGTCCGATCCCGGTCAACAACCGATGTGACGGAAATCACCGGGAAGGCTTTGTTTTGCCGGCAGATTGGGTTAGGATGGAGTACTTCCGCAAAGGGCGCAATAACCCTAAACGGGCCATACCGCATGCTATTCGATGACATTTATAGGCAGCACTTCAAAAGAGTGTTTAATTTCGGTCGCGCTAAAGGCCTCACCAAGCAGGAGGCTGAGGATTTGGCTCAGGATGTCTTTGTGCGCGTTCACGAAAGGCTTCACACCTTCCGCGAGGAGTCCTCGATCGCCACTTGGATCGACGTGGTTGCCAGGTCGGTGTTGTTGAACAAGATTCGAGCCGGTAATACCAATAAGAGAACGGGTATTAATCTGTCTATCGACGAGGATTATAATTCTGCTCCGGTGCTGACCTCCGTTTTACCCAATGGGGAACAAGCCACCTTGGAGCGGGAACGCTATGAGATCATGAAGCAGGGTATCGAATCGCTGCCGGAAAAAACCCGTCAGGTTATTGAAGCCCGTCTGCAGGGCTTCTCCTTTGCCAAGATAGCGGCCGGAAACGGGACGGCGGAAGCAACGACAAAATCACAGTGGAGCCGGGGCCTTCAGAAGCTCAAATCCTGGTTGATCGATAGAGACCGGGACGACGAAAAAGGTAGACAGACATGAAGGACTACGAAAAGGAAATAGAAGCCGGCCTGCATATCTGGTCAGAGGAGCGACTCTCGGCGATGCCGATCACCGAGGCAGAATTGGAGTCCTATCTAATTGGAGAGATGGACGAGGAACAGGCCGCATTATTCAAACGTCGTCTTGCCTACGATGAGCAGGCCCGCTTTGTGCTGGAAGGCGGCTTGGACGAAGCGCCGGATACCGGCTTGACCGATGCCGAGGTGGAACGCAACCTCGCCGCTTTCCACGCTCGTAACAGCCCGCCCGCAACGACCGTAAGGCGCCGCCGGGTGGTGCCCCTTTCCTGGTTCTTCGCGGCTCTTGGTCTCTCGACCGCCTTGCTGGTCCTGGTAATCGGCCAATTGGTGTTTCCCCCCAGGCTGACGCCGACGTTTTCAATTGCCACCGCGCCTGCCTACCCGGGTAGCGCTGCCCGCTCATCGCAGAAACTGACGCTGGTCGAGGACCAATTGGTCATCTCCCTCTACATGCCGGAAACCCTACCGACCGCGTCACTGTGCCGGGTGCAAATTCTAGATGCAGCGGGCAAGTTGCTGTATGAAGCGGAGCGGCGTATCGACAATGATAAGAAGATCGAGCTGGGCTTGAGCCGCCAGTGGTTTCCAAAGGCGGGCGCCTATCGTATTGTCTGTTCCCAGATCGTGGGCAATGGTGTCGATGAGATCGGTGAAATCATCATCGATGTGATATGATGCACCGGTGTTTCCAATCCCCATCTGTTCCGGGTTTTGTATTGCGGCGGCTATTCTTTGTCTTGGTTTTATCGGCTTTGTTTTTCTCGATTTCGTGCGGGAGGGAACCTGCCGTGGCTTCATTGATTCCGGGTAAGGAACTTGTCCGCAAATCGTTGGGCGAAAGCGGCCACCGCTACCCCGTTCCACTTGCGGCCGGCGCCTTCGCATCGATTCACCTGAAACAGGAGGGCGGCGACCTGAGTCTGACCCTTTTCGATCCCGCGGATCGCCTGCTCACGGTAGTACAGGGCCCTCACGGTAGCGAGGGTAATGAGCTTTTGTGCTTCATCAGCCCGACCGCCGGTACCTATACCCTTCTGGTCTCCCGCGAGGACAAGACGGGGGAACAAGGCTACCGGATTCGCTTGGAGACCCGTGACACCGCCTCTGAAAAAGACCGCCTTGCCGCACGCGCAACGCGCCTGACCGGCGAGGCATATGCCGCTGCACAAAGTGGGGACCTGGAGCAAGCCGCCGCGATTTATGCCGAGGCGGCCGGGGTTTGGAAAGAGGCCGGACCGACGTTGCAGGCGGCTTTGTGCCGGTGGCACCGCGCTGTAATGCGGCGCAAGCAACGAGAAAGCAAGGCCGCTCTTGTTGACTATCTGACGGCGGCGGAGCTTTTGGAAGGCCTGAAGGAGCCTCGCTTATTAGCATCGGTTTATATGCGCATCGGCAATATTCACAACACGGCGGGTCGCTATGAGGCCGCCTTCGGGTATTACGACCGGGCCGCCGGGTTACGCAAAGCGCCTGACGAAAGCCGGGCGAGCACCTTGATGAACCTGGCCCATGCCTGCCTGATGACCACGCGTATCAGTGAGGGCGAGCGAGCCCTGGCCGAAGCGCAAGCCATTTTGGAGCAAGCCGGCGCCGACGTTTCCTTATCGCGGGTCCACCTGACCAGAGGGCGTCTGCAAATGTTGCGCGGAGAGCCGGTTAGAGCCTTGCTCGAATTCGACAAAGGCCTTGACCGTCTACCGGAGGAACATTACCGGCGAATCGCCCTACTCGACGAGAAAAGCAAAGCCTTCCGTGAACTGCAGCGATGGCAGGAAGCTTACGGTGCGGCCCTGCAGGCCGAACAACGGGCCGTTGCCGGGAACCGAAAGGGTTGGCTGCCCTCCCTCAATGCCAATATGGCCGAGCTTTTGATCAACATGGGTCGGGGGAAGGAAGCCGAGCCGCTGTTGCGTGCGGCCCTGAAACATTTCGAGGAGCAGGATAGCGAGGAAGAGATCATCCACGCTACCTATAACCTGGCCCGTATTGCCGCAACGGCCGAACCGCCCGACCTACAAAATGCAATAGCCCGCCTGGAACTCGCGATTACCCGTTCCGAGGCGGTTAGTCGGCGGGCTCGGGGCAGTTCGCTACAGAGCGGCCTGCGCGGCGCCTATCATACCTATCGCGCCTACCGACTCGACCTGTTGATGGCCCTGGCGGCCGCGGAACCGGACGGCGATTTTGCCGCCCGTGCCGCCAACCTGGCCGAGCATGGTCGCGCCCTTCTGCTCGAGACAGCCATGAGAACCGGGCCGTCGCCGGCGGTGCGTACGGAAGCCCATGCCCGGCTTTCGGCCGAAATCGCCAATCTCGCCTGGCAGGCCCGCGACCGGGATTCGTCTCCCGCTTGGGCACGCATCGATCACCTGTTGCGCACCTACGATGATCTGACAGCAACGGACAGTTCCATAGAATTCGGCGAGCCGCCCGACCTTATACAGTTGACCCGTCGCTACCTGAAAGACGATGAAGCCCTGGTCTACCTGGCTGCCGGCCATAAGAAGGTTTGGGCTTTCGTCTACAGCGGCGCGGGTTTTACGCCATATGAGCTTGGCGACCTGGGCGAGATCAGCGCGCTGGTTCGTTCCCTGTTGCGCATTGTCGATCGCCGCAACAGCGGACCCTTCCGAGAGCGGATCGATGAACTTTGCGGCAAGTTGGGCGCCCGACTTGCCGTCTGTCTGCCGCGACAAGATGAGGTTCGCCGCTTACTGGTGGTGGCCGAGGGCGACCTGAGCTCCCTGCCCTTGAATATGCTGCAGCTGTCCGAAAAGGGGCCCCGCTGGATAAGTCGTTACGAATTGGTCCACCTGCCGTCATTCTCCAGCCTGGTGCTATCCGCCGACCGGCAACGACCCGGCCGGAAACCTCGTAATATTTTGCTGGTGGCCGATCCGATCGACATGGACGCCGCCGCTTTACCGGCCCTGCCTCACACCAGAAAAGAAGTCACCGCCATAAAGAGGCTTGCTCCGGGTAAAAGCCGCATTCTGTGGGGTAGAAAAGCCACCCGAACGGCCCTGCTTGAAAACTACGGCTCCGGTTGGGATATCGTACACCTGGCCACCCACGGACTGCTGTTTCCCGGTCGGGGAGAACTCTCCAGCCTGGTGCTGTCGCCGGATGAAAAACACGGCGCCCTGCTGACCGCGATCGACGTGACCGGTTTGCCGCCGGGCCCGGCTCTCGTGGTGCTCAGCGCCTGTGAGTCTGCTCTCGGGCAGCGAGTGGCAGGCGAGGGCATCATCGGTCTGCCGCGCGCCTTCCTTCGCGGCGGAGCCTCGGGAGTCGTGGTCAGTCTCTGGCCTGTCGACGATGCCTGGACCCGGCAATTGATGACCGGCTTTTATCGGCACATGATTGAAGAAGGCAAACAACCTGCGGCCGCCTTACGCGCCGCCCAATCGGCCATGGCCGATAAAGACCCCTATGCTTGGGCCGGCTTCATTTACATGGGCAACCCGCGCACCTTTTGATTCGGCGGCATGATACCGGCCGGGCCGGCTCCAAACCCCATGCAGATTTTGTCGCCCGCCCGTGAGCAACCTTTGTGCAATGTGTGGTGTCTTCTGTCTGTAATTGCCTCACGGCACATTATGAGAGTGGAGGTTAACCGATGAGTGAGACCAATATAAACCAGGCAGAGGTTGAGGAAACTTCGATCAGTCATGACGAGGTGGATGAAGCGGTCGGCGAGGGACCCAAGCACGGCCGTGTTCATGGATTCAACCCTTACGCCGTCGATCCTAAACCCTGCAAACCGTCTTTGGACCACCACAAAAGTCAATGACGCAACCAATAAAGGCTTCGGATTGGGCCGCGCCCCGATCCAACCTCACTGAAGGGGTGGCCGCGGCCGCCCTTTCGGCATCGACGATTCTATGTCTTCCTGTTTTTAGCTCCTTATCTTGCACCATTTTTTTTAACTCTTAAAAAAAATAAAAACCCGTTCATCCAAATATTTTTATTGGTGTCTCCCAGGTGTAACGGAAACAACCGGCAACCGGCATGATCCCGGCCGCTGACGAATAGGAGAAAACGATGTTTTCGACCCGATCGATGTACGCTTTGTTCCTGATTATTGCCATATTCTGCTGCAACCAGATCCTTGCCTTTCAATACCCGGAACGTGACCTGCCTCCGGATTTTCAAGAAACTGCCTTCCCGCCTCAACATCTGACGCCTGGTGGGCTGACATTGTTGGCGCCGGCGGCCGGCGGCCCTATTGCACTACCGGAAACGGTGTTGGACGAGTTGTGCGTCGCTTACCACGGTGAGATCAAAGCGAGCAGTTTGACCTGGCAAACCGATGACGGCCGACGCGGCAACGCCTCATTACAGGAACGGCTTCCTGACGGTCGCCAGATATGGCTGGCCGCCGATATTCCTTTGCAGTCCGGGCCCAATACCATCCGGGTTGAAGCACGCGGCCCACACGGCATGATATCCTCGCTGTCCCTACCCGTGCTCTGCAGTAACGAGGTTGTTGAGACGCCCGAGCTTGACTTGCTGGCCCCCAGGCAGGTAATCACCAATCAACAGGCTATTTACCAGGCATCCGTCATCGCCGGCAGCTACGAATTGGGCCGCGTGGAGTGGTACTTCGACCATGAAGTGCCTTTTACACAATGGTTGAGAGAGGGACAGTCGGATGCGGCTGTCTTTCACGCCTTTACTGAGCCGGGTATCTACCCTGTGGTGGCGAAACTGTTTGATGTGCGCGGCTTTCATACAGAGCGTACCCACTATGTGAGAGTCGTGACGCCTAATCATCCACCGGTCATCGAGCATATCGAGGTCTCCAACGACACCCCGGAAGTGGGCGAAGAAGTCGTCTTCCAGGCGACCGCAGGTGACCCCGATGACGATCCCCTGACTTTTACCTGGCTGATTCACCGTTCGGGAGAGCAGGTCTACCATCGTTGGACACGTAGTTCGCGCATCGCTTATGCCTTCAGGGAGCCCGGCCGGTATGAATTGACCCTAATCGTGACCGACGGGGATCGCTTAACGACGACATCACTGGAACTGAACGTTTCTGAGTCCTTTTATCCGACCATAATACTCGATCCCAATTTTTGGGATTTGGTTCTATGCAGAGGCTGGACAGGCGACTATGGCCTTCAAGTATCGGTGGCCAACCAAACCGACGGCATTCTGAATTATGCAACTCAAGTGATTTATCAAGACGAGGCGGCCGTGCCCTGGCTGCAAATCCAGCACGGCGCCGAGGGAACACTGGTCTATGGGGACGATCCCACGGTCGTGGAGATAGGCTTACAGGATACCCACCAATTGCAAGGCGGCAGTACCTATCGTGCCAATGTCGTCTTCTACGACATTGCCGGAAACGCGCCGGATGTAAGCGTCCAAGTGGTGCTCAGCATCACGAGCCTGACATGCCGGCAATAAGGCAAACGACATTCTGAAAAACGGGTATCGGACCATCGAGGAGGATTTATGCGTTTGAGAGTTCTTTGCGTTATCTTGATTACCAATCTATGCCTGGCTGTCTTCGGTATGCAGGGGGACCCGATCGGGGTTTTGGACGACGGCGATACGGGAACGCCGCCTTTGAATCATCATCTCCAGGCCAAGGCGACCATTGCCATCGCGTATGGCGAAACCTATTCGGGAACTATCGATAACAGTGTCGATACCTTCTCATTTACGGCTCTCCAGGGCGACCGCTTTCATGTCTATATGGGGGTTACATCAGGATCTTTGGACCCATATATCACTGCCTATAACCCTGACGGCGATTTCATTTTTGAAAACTATGAACGGACTTGGGGACTTGCCCATTTCTGGGTACGAGTTGGGAAGACGGGCACACACAGCATCCGAGCACGTGATTACGGAAACGACAATACCGGCAACTATGAGTTGAAAATCACCCGTCTCAACAACCCGCCGGGGGCAATCCCATTGACCTTTGGACAGACCTACATGGGCAACCTCGCCAAGAGCGTCGACAGCTTCAGTTTCTCCGCGATTGCCGGCGATCGCATTCATGTCTATATGAACAGCGATGCGGTTGACCCGACGATCTACCTTTTCGGGCCGGACGGCACCACACTCATGGATAATCACGAGAGAACCCGGGGTATGACGCAATTCTGGTTCAGGATTTCCGAAACCGGCGTGTATTCCCTCCAAACATTCGATTACGGCAGGGAAAACAGTGGTGACTATCAACTGAAACTCAACCGTCTCAATAATCCACCGGATGCCATCCCGCTGGATTTTGGTGAAACCTATTCCGGTAACATCCAAAAGAGTGTGGATACTTTTAGCTTCTCCGCAATTGCCGGTGATCGCATCCATGCCTATATGAACAGCAATGCGATTGACCCGACGATTCTACTTTTTGGACCCGACGGAACAACCCTCGCTGATGATCATGAAAACACCTGGGGACTCGCTCA
This sequence comes from Acidobacteriota bacterium, assembly GCA_030066195.1. Taxonomy (GTDB): domain Bacteria; phylum Acidobacteriota; class Holophagae; order Acanthopleuribacterales; family Acanthopleuribacteraceae; genus JASJCB01. Next base: position 35,830 of record JASJCB010000073.1, on the reverse strand, counting down.
ATTCTGGTTCAGTATTCCCGAAACCGGTGTGTACTCACTCCAAGCACTGGATTATGACTGGGACCACAGCGGTGAATATAAGCTGACGCTCAACCGTCTCAACAACCCACCCCTTGCAATCCCGCTGAATTTTGGCGAAACCTTTTCCGGTAACATCCAGAAGAGTGTGGATACTTTCAGCTTCTCCGCGATTGCCGGTGATCGCATCCATGCCTACATGAACAGCGATGCGATCGACCCGACGATTTTTCTCTTTGGACCCGACGGAACCACTCTCGCCGATGATCATGAAAAAACCTGGGAGCTCGCTCAATTCTGGTTCAGTATTCCCGAAACCGGCGTGTACTCACTCCAAGCCCTGGATTACGGTAGGGAACACAGCGGTGATTATAAGCTGAGGCTCAATCGTCTCAATAATCCACCGGGAGCGATCCCGCTGAATTTTGGCGAAACCTTTTCCGGTGACATCCAGAAGAATGTGGATACTTTCAGCTTCACCGCGATTGCCGGCGATCGCATCCACGCCTATATGAAAAGCACCGCGGTAGACCCGGGGATTTACCTTTTCGGGCCGGACGGCATCACTATCGCCAATGATTACGAGCAAACCTGGGGACTCGCTCAATTTTGGGCAACCGCTCCGACAACCGGAGTGTACGCTGTCCAAGCCCTCGATTACGGGCGGGAAAACAGCGGTGACTATGAGTTGCAACTCAATCGCCTCAACAATCCGGCGGGCGCCGTCCAGTTGGAATTCGGTCAAATCTATTCGGGTTACATAAACAAAAGTGTAGACACGTTCAGTTTTCAAGCCATTGCCGGTGATCATATCTACATCGATATGGGTAGTGCTGATATAGACCCTCAGATTTTGCTTTTCGGGCCGAACGGCAGCACGGTTGCCAGTAATTACGAGAATACCTGGGGGCTGGCACGTATCTGGTTCGTTGCGGAAGAAACCGGCGTGTACGCCATTCAAGCCGATGATTATAGAGATGACAACAGCGGCTCATACAAGCTTTTCCTGACACGGTTCAATAGTCCGCCGAACGCAATTCCCCTTCAGTACGGTGAGTCTTTCTACGGTAGCATCTTGAGGAACAGCAACGTATTCAGTTTCGAAGCCGTAGCCGGTGATCGGATATCCCTAAGCATGAGTTCGGATGCCATCGATTCGGCAATCTACCTCTACGGCCCGGACGGAAAATACATCTTTCATGACTGGGATAGCAGACTTGCGCAATTCACAAGCACCGCGGCGACATCAGGCACCTATGCGATATGGGCCGGTGACTGGAATCGCGAAGATAACGGAATCTATACGATTTCCCTTACCCGCCTCAACAACCCGCCGGCCACCACCACGTCCGTAACCATCGTGGAGCCTACACCGGGTGAATTCTATACCTCGCAATTTCGCCTGATCGACCTGGCCGGAAGCGCATCCTCCGGCGACACTGTCACCAAGGTGACCTGGAGCAACAACCGCGGCGGCAACGGTGAGGCCCTGGGCACCAACCGGTGGTCGATTACGGATCTACCCCTGCGACCCGGTGACAACGAAATTACCGTCACCGCGCACGATGACCGGAACCGCACCGGCACCGATACCATTACCATCCACTTCCCCCAAGAAGATCAGGAAGGCCCGGTGGTCACCATTGTCATCCCTACCGGTGAGGAAAGCTATGAAACCGATCAACCCACGGTCAACCTGGCCGGCACCGCGACGGATGAAAACGAAATCTTAAGCATGTCCTGGCGCAATGATCGCGGCGGCGAAGGACCGGTTTCCGGCATCGCCTCCTGGAGCATCAACAACCTCGCCTTGGAACCCGGCCTCAACACCATTACCGTCAGCGCCCGCGACGAATCCGACAATGAGGGTACCGATTTCATCCGCATCACCTACCGGCCGCCCGGCGGCGCCAACGTGATCTTGCCCGACCCCGCCCTCAAGGGTTACCTGGTCGGCCTGTATGACAATGACGGCGATGGGGAAATCAGCTTTGAGGAAGCGGATGCCGTGGAGGTCATCGACGCGGCAAACCTGGATATCAGCGACCTCACCGGTGTCGAGAGTTTTGCCAAACTACGTCGGCTGGATGTCCCGGGGAACGCGTTGACCGTGATGCCCGACCTCTCCGGTCTCAGCGACCTGGCGGTGATCAATCTGGATGGAAATCAATTGACCGCGGTATCCGCCTTACCCGCCGGGCTCACCTCGTTGTCCCTGTTCGGCAATGGGTTGACGGAAGTCCCCGATATCGGCAGCCTGGATGAGCTGAACCTGCTCGACCTGCGCAACAACCTGCTCGATGAGGGGGATTGTCCCGACCTGGAGGCCGCCAAAGCCTTTGTTCAGGACCTGATCTACGCCTCCCAAAAGACCGGCGCTCTGCGTTGCGGTGACGATTCGGATAAACTGGCCATTCGCGTGCCCTCTTCCCAGGAGCGCATCGCCATCCAGGGGACCCTGCTTTCCAGCTTGAAGGCTACCTATCTCGGCGAGGGCGTGAGCGGCAGCTTTACCTGGCGAACAGACGGCGGGGCAAGTGGTTTCGCCGTCAAGGCCGACCCGAAAACCGATGAACCGGGAGCTGAAGTCTGGCGTGCCTACGACATCGAGCTCGAGCCCGGCAATAACACCATCTGGGTTGAAGCGATCGACGCCGAGGGCAATCTGGAGGTGGATTCCATCCAGGTCTTCGCGTCGGCCAAGACAGTGGTCAAACCCATTGTGGAGCCTCTTTTCCCACGGGTCATGCCTACCGGCGGCGTGTTCACCTATGAAGTGGCCGTCACCGAGGGAACCAACCCCGTCAGCCGTATCGAGTGGGATTTCGACGGCGAAGAACCACTCATCCTACACCCTGACGGCGAGGGCCTTCCCTTTTCCATCTCTCACTCCTTTACCCGAGAGGGCACCTATACGGTACGGGCCCTGGTCTTCGACGAACAGGATTTCTTCACCGAGATTGTCCACAAGGTCAAGGTGGAAGATCCCAACGAACCGCCCCTCATTGAATCCTTCACCGCCTCGGCGGGCGCAACCCGGGAAGGCGATGAAGTCGACTTTACGGTGATTGCGACCGACCCCAACCAGGACCGACTCTATTACACCTGGCTGATCATCAAAAACGGGGTTCAGGTTCTGCACCGTTGGACGGGCAGCGCCCAAATGTCTTACGGCTTCCCCGAGGGCGGGGGCAACTATGACGTGACGGTGATTGTGACCGACAGCGACAAACTGGTCTCCGAAACCTTGACCATCAGCGTGGAAGACGTGGATGACCCCACCATTACCCTGGAACCCAATTACCTGGACGCTTCCCTGTGCCGCGCTCAGGAGAGCAATATTTCCCTGGATGTAAACGTTGCCAACCTGACGGGCGGCAGCGTGGGTTATCGAACCCAAATTTTCTACCTGGACGAGAGCCCGGTCAACTGGCTGGAAATCGATACGGGTCAGACCGGCACATTGCGCTTCGGCGACAACCCCATGATTGCGGTTGTCAAACTGGTGGACACGCACCTCATGCAGGGTGGTAAGGATTACCGGGCCAACGTGGTCTTTTCCGATGCGGCGGGCGAAGCGCCCGACGCCACCTTCCAGGTTTTTCTCAGCATCGGCGCGCTCCGCTGTCAAAACCAGGTGTTTGCCAAGGCGGGCTCCGTGGGAAACCTTTCGACGGAATGGACCTTCTACGGCAGCAACATCACGGATTATGACCTGATCGTTTCCGGTGTCAACGAGTCGGTGCCGTTACGGCGCATTCGCACTTCGAAAGCCTCCATGCAAGTAGGCGGCTTGGAGGATAACCGCCATTACCGCATTACCGTTCAGGCCCGCGATGGGAACGGGGTTGTGGCGGAGGCGGAGACCATAGAGAAAACGGCCGAATCTTCCGACCGGGGATATGTCACCTATTTCGATCATATTGCACAAAACAGCGGCTTTTGGACCGGGGTAGCCCTGGTCAATCCTCATGAGGCGGCCGCGGCCTACACGCTGATTGCCAGAAACCGGAAGGGGCTGGAATTAAGCCGTCAGCAGGGAACCCTGCTACCGGGTCAAAAACGGCTGGATACCATCGACGGATTCTTCGATCAGTTCGACCCCGCCACCAAGAGCCTGGAAGTCCTTTCCGAGCGGCCCTTGGATACCCTGGAACTCTTCGGTACCTGGGACCAGACGCAAATGACCGGGTTGCCCACCGGTGATCACCTTTTCTATACGGCGCATATCCTCTTGGGTCCCTGCCGCAGCGACGGTCGTTTTTCCACCTTCGGGCTGTTCAATCCAAGTGAAGGCGAGATTGAAATCGAGGTGGAAGGTTTCGACACCAGGGGTCGGTTGGTGGGCGTGGGTAACCTTACCCTGGATCCCAAATCCCAAACGGCCGCCTGCGCCCAGGATTTGATCGACGAGCCGCCCGCCTCCCTGGCCTGGTTGCGCCTGCGCGGCAGCGGCGCCTTTTCCGGCTTCAATCTCTGGGGCAAAAATGTGGACCATCTGAGCGGCAGCATCTTCGTCCAGACCGGCGCCCTGGAGAACTTCGTGCCCCGTGTGGAACCCGCCGGCCTGCTCTATATTGCCAACGCCGGCGACATCACCACCAATATTCGCATCGAGGGATTTACCTATGACGGCGGCGCCGTGCTTCAGGAGACCCGCACCCTGCGACCCAGGGAATTGATCACCCTGACCACGGATTTCTACGGACACGCCAGGATCAGCGCGGAACATCCCTTGCTGGTGACCAGTGAGCTCAATCGTCCGGGTCCCGACCGCTACAGCGAGGCGGTGCCCGCTCAGACCCAGGGTTACAACGCCCTGATGATGCCCCACGTGGCGCGACCCGACAATTTCAAAACCGAGGTCTTCGTTCTCAATATCGATGACCAGCAGACCTTCTTCAGTATCAAGGCCTACGACGCGTCGGGTAACCTGGTCGGCGCCGGTGATGCCATCACCCTGCCTGCCAACGGCGGTTGGACAGCCGATGTCTCCCAGCTCTTCGACTCGGGCAGCGGCGTAGCCTACCTCAAACTGATCGGGGCGTCCGATGCCTCTATTCTGGGTCAAGCCTTGTTTTCCACACACCCTCGTATCGCCGGTCAGATGGGCGGCTTTGTGCTCACGCCTTTGACCATCGACTAGGGAGATAACGATGAATATGCTTACCTTTTTTCTGGTTCTTTTTCAGGTTGGACCCGGTCTTCGGGTGGAGGCGTCTCCTCCCGAACCCAAACCGCGCTGGGACCTGGATTTCTCGGTACGCGGTTGGCACTCGAGCGCCGGTTCCGGGATCGGGGGTCCCGGAACATTCGAGGGCGGCGAAGCCATTGCCCCCAGCATCGGAATCGACGCCCGTCGCCGCCGCCTCCAAGTGCGGATGACCTATCAATTCGATACCTTGTTTCAGGGATACGAGCAGCAGTTCGGACAACAATACGATCGCTCCGTGACGCGTCGCGATTTAGATCTGGCCCTGGCTTGGGAGTTCGGCACCTTTCGGGAGCGGGCGAAGAACGACTTTTTTCTTCGCGCGCTTCTCGGTTATAAAAACCTGACCATAACCGAAGATGTCCTGGCCACCACGGATATCAATGACGATTTGCGGCACGACTGGAGAGGCCCGCTTTTGGGCCTTGCCGGGCTGTGGCGACGCGCTTATCAACCCTGGGACCTGAAGTTCGTGGTCGCCTATGCCGACCTGAACACGCGGGTGCAGCAGAAAACCGGATCGCGCACCACCATCTACGAGCCCTTCTCATACCCCTCACAAGGTCTTTTCCTCGATTTGTCTCTGCACTACTATCTACCCGGCCGCTTTCGCAAGGCGCAACTGGTTCTGGGTTATCGGGGTCAATGGTACCGACCGGACGACGAAACCACTCGCGTGCGCAATCTTTTCACCGGCGAAGATAATAATCTGCTGAACGACAGTTTTGAAGCGTCCGGACCTGCACTGGGCATTTCGTTCAGCTTTTAAAAGCTCGGCCCCGTTCTTGACTCTTCGTTTGCTCCCGCCACCACGGACCGGCATCTCCCTTGTTGCAGGACAACACCCTACCGGCTCAAATTCACTTTCACCCAACAATCCGAGGGGAGGGGCACCTCCCCCATCCCCGCTTTTTTTGGAATCAGAACCAGGCGCGCCGCATAATTGAGCACGCGACCGCCTCTAAGCCACCCTTTCCCGAATTTGAATTTCGCCTCTTCGCAAGCGGATTCCAGCAGGCGGGTGTCCCAATGAGTATTTCTTTTCCCGCTGACCCGATAGTCCAGATTGACCCGCACCTTCCAACTGTCAAAAAGGGAGTGATCTTTCATTGTCACGGTAATGACTAAATCCCGGTAGACGCGGTGCCTGTTCCTCGGCGGCGAGGAAACAGACACGATGTTCTCCAAGATATAATCGCATTGCTTTTGGTCGAAACGGGTCATGGGCAAACTGTTTTCACTACCCGCGATCAGCGGCGTCTGGCTGCCGCGAGCAGCGACCTCGGCGCGGGCGTACCTGAAGGCCTCTTGTAGCGTTACCGTCAGCGGGTCCTTGCCCAGAACCTTACCGTAACCGCTCAAGCCGCGCAGCAGGCCCTGGGTAAAGAAACCGCCGCCGTCATCCTCGCCGGACTTTTGCAAGCGGGTTGATGATGACAACAGGCTGATATCCGAGCGCGAACTTAATTTTCCGCCCAGAGCCTCGGAGACCAGGCTGCCGCTGTGGCAAACATCCAAAGTGAGCACCCGACGATCCACCAGGATGTTGTCATCATCGAAATCATCCAGGAAGGCGTCAAAGGCCAGGCCGGTTTCTGCCAAATTTAGGGGATCGGTATCGCGCAACATCAGGTAGGGTTTGCCATCCGTCTCCGAAAGCAAGGCATGGCCCGCCCATAAAACGAAAAGCAAGCTACGCTGGTTGTAGCGAGCTTTCGACTTCAGAGTTGAAAACACGGTTGTCACGCCCGCCCGGTCCGCCTGTAGCCCGGGAAGCAGGGTCACCTCAACTTTCAGTTTGTCCAGAAAATCGGCAAACCGGTAGATATCCTCGGCCACTCCGCTCAGATTTTTCAGTTCAGGACAGGTGCCGTCAAATACACAGTCGTATTGGTCCACTCCCACTAATAATACGTGGGCGTCCTTGAAGTAGGCGAGCGGTCGTTGCTTTTGTTGCGCCTCGAAATCCGGGCGTATGCCGGTCAGATTCGGGACCTGAAACATGGAAAGAAAAAGACAGCAGAGCATCCTACGGTTCCTATTTCGTTTTCACTTTAACCAGGGTTTGCGTCCAATAACCGCCGGCCTTCACAATGCCACGCTTTCCCGGCAAGACGGGCAAGACGAAGGAAGGCAGTAGGCCGCGCATCTTCGGCGGGTTGTCGGGGGTGAGGAACAGGTCCGGCCAGGACGTTTCGTCGGCGAGCAATGTGCCGAAGACCACGATCAGCTCTTCACTGCCCGATACGTTTCCCTGCTTCAGGGGCAAATTAAAGGTCATGGACATCTTGGGATGCAGGGTTCGACTTCGCTCACCCAAGGGCAGGCCGATGACCGAACCGTCGCGAGAAAGCACCAACGCCCGCGGGGCCAGGACTTTGTCACCCGTATTGCGGACTTGAAGCCGGAACAAGGCACCTGGCGGCAATCTCCACACCCCGTCCTTGTCCTGTTCAAAAGACGCCGTTTCCTCAGCGGCGGGCACGAGACGGGCCTCCAAGTGGGCATGATCTCCGCGCAGTTCTCGAATATGTTGCTGCAAGGCGTGCAGCCACAGGCTCCAGGCCATATCGCCGGCCGGGTCGGACCCGCGTGTCACCCAAATCAACTCTCCTTTCTGGTTGCGCAATGCCAGACCGGCTTCCGCGCTTCCGGTAATTTCCAGCGAGAAATACGGATCGTCGAAGGACACCAGTGAGGAAAGCCCTGAATGCGCGGCCACGGCTTTTCGCAGCGCTTTGTGCTGTGATGCATCGAGCGCCTCGGGCCCCTGCTTGCGGCACCGAACCCGTAACCCGCTTGCATCAGAGCCGGCTCGCACAAGGACGGCCCGGTCACCCACCTTCACCCGGTCGATGTTACCGACCAGGTAGATTGCCTCAGGAGTTGCTAAATCCACGGTTAGCAGGATGCCGGGTTGTCTCGGGTCATGCCACGCCTCGGGCGGCGCGTCTCCGGGAAGGATGCGTACCACCGCGTCTTCGGTCCAGCCGGGCTTGGGAACGCCCGCGGCAACCACCGCATCCTCCTCACGGCCTGAAATCAGCATGCCGGCAAAAAAAGGCATCCGCGTACCGGTGAAGACCTTTCGGTTCAAAGCGCCGTGAAAAGAAGGTTGTTGGCCGCGAAGCCTCGCCCGCACCCGGCGGCTCAACTGGGCATAGCTCAGTTGCTGTCCGTCCGATCCTTCCAACTCGGTGACCAGGGCTCGCGTGAACACGCTGCCGTCCGCACCGACTCGGGCCAATTTGTCCTCGCGAGAGGTCGCGGCCATGAAGATGCGACCCGGGTTGTTCAAGCCCGCCCGTTCCAGAAAGAAGCCGTCCTCGGGAGGTAGGTTCAGGTTCGTGGGCGGGTCCGGGCACGACACGGCTTCGGCTGCCTTGGTTACAGTCCCGCGCAGGCTGCCCGAGGCATGGCAGGCATCCACAATGACAACCAGATTCTCGCTTGTGAATCGGGTCAGCAGCTCGGCAAATTCATCGTCCCGCAGACCTTCTCCGTATTTGCTGTCGAACAGCATCAGCGTTTCATCCTTGCCGTCGCTCTCGTCGCGATTCTCGTCGCAGGTTTGGCCGCCGTGACCGCTGAAATAGATCACCACGCTGTCCCGGGGACCCGTGCGAGCGGCAAGTTGACGCAACGCTTGACGATAATTCTCCTCCGTTGCTTCCGCGTCGCGAAGTACGTGGATTCGATAGCCGAAACCCTCGGGTCCAAGCAGTCGGACCATGCGTTCGAGATCCATGTTCGCGGGCAGGGGTTTCAATTCCGCGGCCGCATAAGTGCCCACCCCTACCAACAGGGCATAGGCGCCCTCCTCCGCCACCGGGTTGCCGGCAGCCAGGAGGGCGAACAAAAGCCCCGTCATTTCGGCGCCTCTACAAAAAGCGGCAGATCGATTGCTCCCCAACCGGAAGGAGGTTCGGCGCCGGAATTTGAACTCTTGGTCTGGGTAAAGTAACTCGGATCGATAGGTCCTTCGGTACTGTACAGCACTTTGATGAATTCCGGGCCGGTGTTTTCCAAAAGGATCATCTCTTCAAAGGTCTGGACCTTTCCTGGTTTCAGGGCGCCGCGATAGGACAGATCGTCCAGGGCCGAGATGGTGGTGTCCCGCTGCATATAGAACACGGTCACATACAGGTTCCTTCGGGCCCGGTTGGTCACCTGGATGCGAAGCACGTCGCCCCGATTGGGGAAAAAAGTACCTTGTTCGGGGTCAGTGGTAAGCGGCGGACCCGGTACGAAGCGGCCTCGTCGAATCTTGCCTCGTTCCAACGTTACCAGGGGTCGTTGTGCGGCGGGCAGTTCCTGCCCGTCATCATTGACCAGTTCACGCAGTATGGTCCAGCGCACCGACCTTCTCAGATGCTGCGCCAGGACTTCCGCACTTGCCTTTGCGGCCGGCACGGTGTATCGACCCGGCGGGCCGGTGATCACAAAATCATCCCCCTGACGGCCGATATGAAGATCCAACGCATTGCGCTCTTCCTTGGATTCGGCCACGCGCGGACCGGTGGCAAGGCTTGCCGTCAAGCCAGTGACCAGGTCTTTCGGTAGGTTCGAGGCCAGGAAGACCTTGGGCTGCTTGTCCAACACGCCGGCATGCACCAACCGCAATACACTACCGGGCCGCACGGGTTCCGCGCCCTCGATCCGAACCGCTTTTGCTTCGACGGCAGAGACGGTTTCTATGCGATAGGTTACCGGTTGTTGTTTTCCATCGGAGCCGATGAGAGCCAACTGGTCGCCCGGGGAGAGACCGGCGGTTCGACCGGCTTCGAGAGTAATCGCTGCACCGCCGTTCTTACTGTCCGCCACTCGATAACGGCCCAGTTCGTCGCTGTCCCTGGTGCCGAAGATCTCGTTGTTCAGCCCGCCGCCCAGGAATACGGGGTTCTGATCCGGCTTCAGTGCGCGAACACCGGAACGCAGATAGGGTTTGATATGGTTCCAATCTCGTCCCGGCTTGGGTTGGGTCAGCAGACGCAACAGAGTGTGGCTGAAATAGCCGTGGTGGCCGGGGAGGTCCCCTTGAAACATGCCTTCGCCGGCAACTTCCCTTTCATCCGCGGCCGCTACGAAGACCAGGCGTCCATGGTCGGCCAATTCCCTGCCCAACCAGAAGCCGCCTTCTTCCTCACCATTATTGCCGGGTCGGCCGACCGTGGGCGCACGCAATTGACGGATGCCCGTGGGGTCCTTGAAAGCATCTCCCGAGAAACAGGCGTCCAACAGCACCGTCAGATGGGCGCCCCTATCGAGGATTCGCTTGAAGCGCGGGTATAACTCGTCATCGCTGATCAAGCCGCCGCCCTCGCGGTCGTGATCGCTGGGACAGATGGTTTCGTCGTAACCATTGCGCTCGTCACCGTCTTTATCGGGCCAGGGCTTGCCGTGACCCGCATAGGCAAACACCAGCGCCGTATCTTTTTTCGCTCGCTTCGCCAGATCGTCCAGTCCGTCCAAAATGGCGCGTCTCGTGGCCGCCCCATCCTCCAAGCGTTGCACGGCCTCGGGACTGAACCCATAGTGTTCGATCAGTACCTTGGATAGGACGCGCATATCGTTGACACATCCCTTCAGGCTAGCCTTGTCGTAATCGTTGATACCGACTAAAAGGGCAAAACGACTGCCCTCGTTCGACCTACCAGCGCTTTTTTTACTCCTGTCATATTCGCCGGATATCAGACAGTCAAAGCAACAACATATCAAAACTAGAAAAACAAAATGCCGTATACTTGGAAACATTTGCCACCTCCATCAATTTGTTATTGTGGACACCAGGCCGGAGTAATGGTTGAGGGACTACCTAATAAAATACAGACAGAATAAATAGGATGACCGGTTAGGATCAGATATCATAAGTTGGAAGTTGGAACCCGCATATGCCGGGTGATTGGTGATTGTCCCAAGAACCCAGGCGTTTCCCGAATCTTCTAATCAAACGGTGGTTTTTGATGCACTTCTCCGTAAATTGCCCAACCTCCGACCTCCAATGAATAGTGGATGGTGATGACCGGTGAAGGTGGAGATCGGCATTACAAGGACATGGCAACGGCCGTCTGCCAATCGCTATGGAACGGCGCCCGAAGGAGGCGTGTTTTCTTGAATCCCGGACTGTATCGAGTTCAACTGCCGACGGTTGCGTTCGGTGTCCTCGCTTAACAGCGCCTCCTCGAACATCTTGACGAAATCAGCCGGACAGAGGAAATCAGGAACCTGGTTCGGTTAAGGGGCTTGTTTTCCTCGGGATCCAGATGAGCCTTTTTTATAAATTGATGATATCAGCGCCCTGGAAGAGGCTCTAGTTGGTCCTGGCGGCGGTTCCCAATTTTGGATTGATCGGAAGAAAGAACATTGTCTGACCTTGATAGAATGAACACTATTTGAACCCAAAAGGGGGATCGTATAGAATAGTCTAGTTTTCTTCTTCAAGGTGACAATGCCATGGATTTATCTGGTGAAGATGTTACATCTTTATTGCAAGCCGCTTTAAACGGATCGAAAGAGATCAATGAACGAGACCTCCAAACCATTGTCGACGCCCTGCGAGGCGCGGCAGCGGGTTTGTTGCGCTCTGAGAAAGACCCCAGTCTTCTACAGCCGACCGCTCTGGTAAATGAGGCCTGGCTTCGCCTGGCCGGGTCCGACAACCTGCGCCTGAAAAGCCGCCTCCATTTCGCCGCCCTGGCTACGAAAGTCATGCGCCGGGTTCTGGTGGATCACGCACGGGCGCGGCAAGCTAAAAAACGAGGCTCCGGTGGGATCAAAGTGTCATTGGATAAAGCAGGTCCCGAAAAAGGCAGTATGTTCGATCTCATTGCACTGGAGGATGAACTGAAGCTGTTGGAAAAGCTAAATAAACGGCAGGGACTCATTTGTGAAATGCGCTATTTCGGCGGACTGAACGGAGATGAAATTGCCCGGGTCCTGGATATTTCGCCCGCGCTGGTTTCCCGCGAATTGAACAAAGCAAGGGGTTGGCTTGCTTCGAGACTGAGCAGAGGTGACGCTTGATTCGTGATCGCGTGGCGCACCTTTTTTCCATCTATGACCGCGTCATGAATCTACCCTCGGCGCAAAGAAAACAACAAGCGGCCCATCTCTGTAGCGATGATGTGGACCTGCTCCAAGAAGTCATGGACATGATCGAAGCCGCCGAGCGCATGGAAGAAGACACTCATCCATTCGACAACGATATGCGTGACGCCGTCCAAGAAATGGCCGTGGACATCCTTGCCAATCAGGAAGACAGCATGATCGGGCAAACCATTGGCCACTATACCGTGGAAGAACTCCTTGGTATCGGTGGAATGGGTAGGGTTTACGCGGCGCGTGACATCCAACTGGATCGTCGTGTTGCCATCAAGTCGATGTCGCCGGGGGCCGACCCGGAATGGGAGCCGCGTTTTCGCCGAGAGGCCCGGGTCATTGCCTCCCTGAACCATGAACATATCGTTACGCTTTACGATATCGTGGAGTGGAATGGCGCCCAGATGTTGGTTATGGAGTTGATCGACGGTCAAACTCTCGATCATTTCATTCCCGAGGCGGGCATGAGTGCCACACGGTTTCTCTCACTGGCCCTTCCCATGGTGGAAGCCTTAGCGGAAGCGCACGCCAAGGGCATCATGCACCGTGACTTGAAACCCGGTAATATCATGATCGATACCAGGGGAAAGCTGAAAGTCTTAGATTTCGGTCTGGCCCGGCCGGTGGATATTGTATCCACAAGCGGTTCCTCCGGCGTGATCACCCAAACAGGCCGTGTTGTGGGCACGTACACCTATATGTCACCGGAGCAGGCTCGGGGTAAACCGGTGGATTGCCGCTCCGATATCTTTTCGTTGGGAATCATCTTTTACGAAATGCTTAGCGGACGCCGTCCGTTTAAGGGGGAAACACCTACAGATATTCTCTCTGCCATTATCAAGGACGATGTCCCGAAGCTGAAAACCAGTGGTATTCCCGCGGGATTGACCGAGATCGTCCTACGCTGCCTGGAAAAGCCCCCAGAGAACCGCTATGCCGATGCTCAGGCCCTCCGGGAATCACTGCATCGCCTGAGGGAGGACCTGGCCTCCGGCCGGCATAGGGCCATGCCCGGCCGGATTCGTTCCTACGTTTTGGCGGCTTCGATCAGTCTTCTCGTCACATTGGGCATCCTTGCTTTTTGGCCACAACCGGAACAGCCGCCGGTCCCAAAAGCGGCATCGTGGGATTACTCGGATACTGTTTTGGAGTCCCTTCCGATCATCGCTTTGTCACGTCCGAAACAAAACATCGCGGGTACGCCCTTTTTTGTGGAGTATGTGAGCCTGGCCTGCCTGCGATATGGGCTCCCCGCCCTGATCACGGAATCCAGGGAAGGTGACTTCAACATCTCCCTACATAATTCTCAGGTCGATGACATTACCTACCACCTGGTCCAGGACAGCCCGGAGCAAAAGGACGAACGTCTAACGGCAACCAATGCCTTGGAACTGGCGGAGCTGGTTTGTTTTGTGCTTTTTAAATGGCTGGATAAACCACTACCATCGGTTGAGTTCAAGAAGTGGGCCACGACCAATCACCCCAAATCTTTGGATTCCTATTTTCAGGCAATGAAACACATAGAGGGTGATAAGTTCGATAATGCAAGACAAAAATTGGACCAGGTTCTGATCAATGATCCCAGCTTTGCTCTGGCCATGTTGTTGCAATCCAGGGTTCTCGATGCACTAGGCCGGAAGAGCCCGGCGACTGAGTTGATTCGCCGTGCGGGGAATTTCAAAAGCGAACTGGGTGCGGATTATGAAAAAGCCATTGCCATGGACATGATGTCTTTCCAACAGTATCGCGAGGCGCCAACTCAATGGGAGAACTACATTGGCGAGAGACCACTGGACCCGGACGCCTACTATCAAAGAGCCATGAGTTTCACAAAATGCGAAAACCCATTGGAGGCCATGAAGAGTATCCGAGGAGCGATCGAACTTCAACCTGGAAGTGTCTATTACCAGGGTTACAGGCTGTTCATCCTTTGCCACCAAAGCCAGGCTGGAGAAGCGTTGAAAGAATTGAAGGAACTCAGGCAACAATTTGGAAATCATCCCTATTTGTATTGGGTTGAAGCGCTCGCCCACCTTTCCCTGGAAGACTGGGACCAAGCCAAAGTTGCCAGTTCAGAAATGACCAGATTCAAGAACCCTTATGACAGTTGGGGAACACTTTACCTGGCCAAGGCTGAATTCCTACAGGGAAACTTTCAGAAGGCAACAGAAATACTAGAGCAGCGGATTGGTGAAGAGACAGGAAGGTCCAGTGAACAGCGCCAACTCCAAATACAGGTCTGGAAAGCTCGAATCTATCAATTGTCAGGTCAGAATTCAGCAGCTGAACTGGAGATCGAATCGATTATCGAGCAACTGTCCAATCGCCACCATAGCAGCATGAGATTCTTGAGGGATGCCGCAATTGTCTGTCTCGAATTGGATCGTGAGGACGATGCCGAACGGATTTTGACCCGACTCAAAGAACTGGACAGTGAGCGTCGAGGAATTATCAGCCGGTCTTGTATTGCTCTCGTCCAGGGATATCTGGACAGGAAAAACGGTGGGAAGATCCGGGACAAATTCATGGATGTCATGGCATGGAGTGATGTCCAAAGTCAATTCTTTGGCGCTGTCAGTCTTGAGGAGCGAAACCTGGAAAAGAAAGCAAAAAATGCTTATTTGGACATCGTCAACGAGCGCACCGGCAGGGTAATGCACGAATATCTAGGCGATCGTTGGGTCCTTGCCCATTACCACATCGCCAGGTTGTCCAGGAAATTGGGTCATACGGAGGGTGCTGAGGAATACAGCAAGCGTTTCCTCGATCTTTGGGGCCACCTCGAACATCTCAAAGAGGTACAGGAAGCATCGTCGTGGCAATAATTCCAATTTTTTTCAATTAAGCGTAAATACCTATCCCTGATTC
Organism: Acidobacteriota bacterium; assembly: GCA_030066195.1. Taxonomy (GTDB): domain Bacteria; phylum Acidobacteriota; class Holophagae; order Acanthopleuribacterales; family Acanthopleuribacteraceae; genus JASJCB01. The sequence goes on along the minus strand of JASJCB010000073.1, from coordinate 20,634 downwards.
GCGCATTCATTTAACAAGAGCGGGGAGGGGAACATGGGGTTTCGTCTCCCATGCCTTCTTTGCATCGATTATTTCACTCAAGTGGTGACGGATCATGTTCTCCAAGAAAACCGTCCGGCGGTTCTTCTGGGTGGTTGTTTTTACGGCCCCCCTGGCTGCCGGAATCTACCGTTGGCTGGCCCCCGCCCCCGTTTATGTCGCGGCTTTTTGCACCTGCGGTCATCCCGAGCGCTATTGGTGGGGAACCGCAACTACAGATACCGACCAGGCCCTACGCGAAGCATCCGAGCATAACGGCTTGGAAGGAAACCACTGTGCGACGGTGGAACTCATTCGGTGATTCATCTATCGGTTTTCATCTCGCACGCCACTTTTTTCCTTTGTGTGCGGAGAGTTCAAAGATCAATCAAAGGAGGCTTTGACATGTTGGAATTTTTGAAGGTAATGGGCCGAGCGGCCATCGAAGAGGATTTCCGTCGTGAGTTGGAGAAACGGCTTACGCCGAAGGATGGCCCCAATTCCCTGAATCTGAAAGTTTTTCTGGAGGAGAAGGGTTACATCCTCTCTCGTTACGAAATCGGCGCGCTGAATCGTATGGTGACCAACTGCTGCAGTAAGGATAAAAACCACAATCCTATCATCCCGATTGTCGATAAGGTTACTCGTGGAAGCATCGAGGAACTTCATGCCGGTGGGTCGTCCAATCCTCTGGCAAACATTTTCACCAATGCCAAAGGCAAGATGCCGGTGAGAACTCGCGGTGTGGAAACCCAGGATCACAAGCAGAAAGCCCAGGATCACATGCTGCACGCGGTGTTAGGCAATTGTATGGTGGATCATAACTTTCGCCAGGCAGCACTTCGTGGTGATTTTTCGCCTTTCCGCTTGAGTCAGGGTGAGGCCCAGAGGCTGAAAACCCTGGTTACCGAAAATGCCGCCCTCCTAGACGAAGTAGACAACCGCTGGGAGCCCCCGAAACCCTGTCCACCCGCGATTTCCCATAGCGACGATTTCCAATTCGAGAAATTCATCGGCAACGGTGGCTTCAACCTGCCCAATTAACCCGCTACCGGGGCCGGTTTTCCGGCCCCAATTGAGATAGGATCTTATGATGGCGAACAGATTTCTCAATTCCAGAACAGGCGCAATTCCCTCTGCCTTTGACGGTAGGGACTGGCTCTTTGAGACGAATGATCTATCAGGAAGTAATGAAGATGCCCTCACTGTCGAGATATCGAACCCTTGGGATGTTCCTGATCAAAAAAATATCCCCTGTTGTGTTTCTATGGCCATCGTCAGTGCAATGGAGGCTCTCGATCAACTTAGCCCTCCTGCAGAACAGCTGTCTCCACTTTTCCATTATTATACTTGCCGTAACGGAAATTCAGACCTAAGCGACTTGAGTCTTCATCTCGGGCTAAAAAAGGCAATCAGACCCGGTATCTGCCCGCTTATTCATCACAATCCGCCCTATTCCATTTCCGGTGCCCGAAGAAGACCCTCTCCAAATGCTTTCGATGCGGCAAGGAGCAGAGGCATTGACGGGTTCAACCCCATTACCCATCGTTTCGGTTATCGTCGTATGCCAGATCCTTCTGATGCAGAAAGATGGTGTCTGGCTCTGCGTAGAGGGCAACCCATTGTTTTCGGTTTCTACCTGTCCTCAGCCTATCGTCCAATTTGGGATGGCCATAGCGATACTCACGGTCATGTCAACGGTATACCCAGTAATGGCATTTTACATGCCGTTGCAGCACTGGGTTATGACCAGGGAAGGTCAGCGATAAAGATCCGGGATTCGCGTGGCCCAAGTATCGGAGACTTTGGGTACTGGTGGCTTCCATACCAGGTTCTAAGGGTTCCCGGTTTTATACAAGAAGTCTTTGTCATCGAAAAAATTACCTACTGATTCAGGAGGTTTCAAGTGAGAAAAAAGGTTTTCGTTTTAGTGTTGTGGATCCTACTGTTCTCTGGATGTGCCACTACTCATCGCGTCTATCGAAGTACAGAAGCACCGCCGGAAGTAAATGGCGTCTACTATTCGCTCCCACGTACAGTGATGAGTGTAACCGTCCCCGTGACACAAACCATTATCATTCCCGGTCGCTATTCTTCGTATGCCGCCGAATATTTGGGCCAAAAAGTTCCACAAGAGAAGTCACGGTCTTATAAAGTCGGAGTACCTGTTATTGGAGTACGCGCTGAGGCAGACCCAAATCACGTCTACCTTGTAAAGATCAATGGTGGCCCCCTGGAGCAGCGCCAATTAGAGCTTGCCCTAAACGATCACGGGTTACTAACCAACGCCAAAACGGCCGTAGAGAACAAGGCCGTTGACTTCACCATCAACACTGTCACGGGCCTTGCCAACATTGCAGCTAAGACCATAACGATGAGTGCCGGAGAAAAAAAGCTCCAGGAAATATTGAAGAAGCTTTCTGCTGATGAAAAGGATAAGAGGCAAAAGATCAAAAATTCCTGGGCTACCCTTCTTTTCAAAATGGAGGCTAGTAAACGTACCAAGGTTGACAAAATCAAGCTTTCGGAAGTTATGAGTATGGCCCCCTTTGTGGGGAAAGAGAAAGAAAAAATACAAGCCGCTCTGGATAATGCACCAGCCGATTCCGAGGCTCGGTACCTATTGTCGGATACACTTGCTCAGATTAAGCTAGTGCTGGGGAGGGACCCCTCTATTTCTAGCTCATTACAGAGCTTTAAAGAAATTTTTATGATCCCTGGCTCTAAAGATGATGCCTGGTTCGAGGTATGGTCTTTGCTCGGTGGGAGGGAACCTCCAGGTAAGGAAGAGACCTTCGATGAGGGGAAGAAACTTTGGGTTATCCAGAAAAAAGACTTCAAAGAGGCTCTTGAACCAATGGAGCGCCTGGCTGTTTCAAAGGTCACAAAAGAACTGGCCGATTTGAAGAAAAAACGTCAATTCATACAGTATGGTTTAACTACCATGGCAAATATGGATAAAGATGCACTGGAGTTCTTGCTTGAAGGCATAGACAAAGAAATTGCCAACCTGATGCAACAGTTGACCTACAAAAAAACAACTGCAACCTGGAATGCCCAATTCGAAATTGCCCCTAATTCTTTAACTGATGGGTCATTGTCTCAAAGTGTCAATTTGTTCGCTATTGATAGTAAGCAAGGCGTTGTTGTCCTGGCAGGTAATATGTTACTAAACAGCTCACCCAAAGGTTTCGTGGTAAAAGAGTACGGTTCTTTTTCAAAGCCTGAGGTCGTTGCTGTGCAGGTTAATGCTGATCCAAAGGAAACCATAAATCAAATGGTCAAAGGTCATAATATATCATTGACTCGAAAAAAAACGGGCTTCTTTTACCGGGTTCCCCTTTTCGGAGAAGGTCTGGTTGTTCAAGGAAAGATGGAAGGCCAAAACTTCAAAGCGAAGAAGACTCTTGCACGTAGCGAAGTCGCCCTTCCTCAGTTAGGTCAGGAACGTTGGCTGCCATACCGAACAGGAAGCTGGTTAAAAAGCTCCTACACCTTTACCCTGGATCCAATTACCGGCGGCATAACGAGTTTGGTCGCAAGCTCTGATGCTCTGAACCCGGCGATGGTTGATAGTATTTCAGGTGCTTATACAACTATCCAAGATGCAAAAGCAGCTAAATCCGCACAAGAAGATAAGTTAGCGGTGCTACAGCGGGAAAAGAGCTTACTTGAATTGGAAAAAGCCATTGCGGAATTGAAAGGCGAATCATGGCCGCCTCCTTAAGTATCTTGTCTTTTATTAACAGCCTGGCCGCCGGGCCTCCGGCGGCCGGCTTGAATACACCCACTTGAATCGCCGAAGCGATTCAAATAAACCACCAACCAGATTAACTATCATCATGGAGGGAATGATGACAATCAAACTATCTCCGTTTTATGAAATTATGGGACGCTCTCTTTACGATCCTGTCTTATACCAGGACATTATAGACAAGCGCAGGAATTCCCGGCCTCACGGTCGTACCTTCTTTCTTAATCGCCGCGAATTACTTGAGAAATTTCGCAATGGTAATGTTCTCGCCGGTATCAATATTTTCTTGGGGCGCCGCGAGCTGGGAACGATTCAAGCGATGCTCGAAAAATTTCACGATGGAACGGGTGGACTTACCAATCAATTTCGCGTCGTACAGGATCACTTTGCACCAGATCGGGAGACGGGAGCAAATTATTCGGATGAGTTCTTTGCGGCTTTGGGTCTGTTTTGTATGGACGAGGGATTTGTGGATGAAGTCAAAAACGGAAACTTCCTGGGCCTGGTAACCGACCAGGGCGAGAAGAATCGTCTCCAAAGGGCCCTGGGACTCCGGGGTGTTCCCGCCGCGTTCGAGAATATCGATGACGAATGGGAGCCGCCTCCCCCGAGGGGAAGGAACAATCTTTGCGATATGGGTCATACCCATTCGGGGGACTATTTCCATGATGAACACAACCAACTGGTACCCGAAGGGCACCTTGTTCGGGAAACGAAAAAAGATTTACCCGTAGCCTGAGGTCCCCCAACACACATTAATGAAAATGGGCACATTTTCATCTCGGCATAAATGATTCACAATCCCAAATTATAAAAACACAATCACTTCCACTCAAGAACTCAGGAAGGGCTTTCTCATAAGGCCCTTCTCGAGTGCCGACAGGGTGGTCGATCAGCCTGCCCAACGAAAATCAGGGAAAATCAGAAACCGGGTTTGGTTAAGGGGCTACTCATTTATCGGCCTTTGCTTCCAAAATTCTCCGCAATAGATCCAATGCGGCTTGGAGTTGGGTGTCTATGCCTTCCAGCAGACCCGCCCCAATTTTTCTTGGAACTCTGCCGGCCCTTAAGCGGAATAAGTTGTCAATTTGTGTGAGGATTGTTTATGTGTGGTCACATAAAATGCCAGGCTCTGCATGTAGCAGATTTGTGGGGTTTCGTGTGACGTATCGCTATAAAGCAACAATTAGCAGACACTTGTGTGTGGCTTTTGCCCTGAATATGTCTATCGACCCCGGTGCTCATCGACATATTCCGGCGAAGAGAAGCATTGACCCTCGCGTCCATCGAGATATTCCATCCGGAAGAAGGATGTACCCGCTCGGACATCGACGATTTCACCCCCGAACATTGATTGCTCCTCCCGGACCAGGTCATTTTTGATTTGGAAGGTCTCCGGCGTGGGCCTGATAACCGCGGATTCTCCAAGGAAGGTCGATCGTCCCCCCCCGATATACCCTTTTCGAGCCTCTGAGACAGTTGTCCCCGGTCCGCCAACCCAGGGGAAATGCATTTATGCCGATGTGCACCGGGGTCTATCGAGGTTTTGATCAGAATATATCGATGTCGGGACGGGTCCATGATTGTTCCACTCAGGATAGGTTGTTATTTGGACGGGGCCGGCCTTCTTCGAATCCCGAAACATGGATGTCCCGGGGGCGATATCCTTCTTTCGCGTGAAATAGACGGTTGCCGACAAGGACCCCGGCTTCCTAGAGCGAGAAAACGCCCTTGTACGGAGAGTGCGAACCTTGTCCAGGAAAGAATAAGAGGAAACGCCGATGTGCCTGACCGGCTTGCCCTGCCGGGCGAGTGATCATCGCGGGCAGCCGGCAGCCTTTTCCGCCTGAACCTTAACCCGGGACGGGCGTCCACAGACCAACCATGCGAGACGATTCGCGCTACAACAAGCGTGTTCTTCATATCGTCCTCAAAAGGCGCGAACTGTCCTCTACCGATAGCGGCCCGCTTCCATTTTCCGCACGAAATCCGCGGCATGGTGCTTGCTTCCAAACAGCCGAGTGATCGATTGCGACGCTACTTGACTATGATGCATACATCTGGGAGATTTTCTTGACGGTTTTGTTCTGTGCTTTTCTTTTGACTCAAACGGGGCCCACCCTTTTTCATTATTATTACGACCTGGACCTGCGCTACAGCGATAACCTGATTTGGGTGACCCCCCAAAGCCGGATGCTGGGTCCCGACGGCATACTGGGCGATTACTTTCATCGCCATAGCCTGCTCGAAAAGGCCAGGGGTCATATGTTCAACCATTTCAACTTTATTAAGTGGGAACAGACCATGCCCAAGCAGGCTTTTCGCTTCACTTACGTGGTAGAAAACCTTCGCGGTGAGTGGCTGAGTTTCAATGAAGTGGATGTTTTGGTGAAACGGGACAAGAAGGCCCTGCACATGTATTGGGGCGAAGCCATCAAATCGAAGTCCCGGAAGGGCGGCCAATACCGCCGTTTCGACCGCGAGGCCCTTGCTTCGGGCCAGGCGGTTCCTGATTTTTTGAACGCCCTGCCCATGCCCGGGGGGCCGCCGGCCCTGGTTGCCCCCGCGGATGAGGAATTCGTCATTCAACTCTACTGGGTGAAGTTGAAAGCCCCTCCGGTCTTCAAACGAAGGAAAAGCGGCCCCATTGTCCTACCGGACACGTCGATCAGGCGGGCCCGGGTCAATGAACCGCTCAGCGGCGAAGCGCGCCTTGAAGATGCCCACTGGGAACTTTGGAACCATCCGCCTCCCGCCCAAAAACTGAGGCAAAGAGCCGCCGGCGGGTGGAGCGGCGATATGATCCATCTGCATCCTCTGGGTTCGGCCTATTGCATGTTCCGGCAGGACGCCGACAGGTTGAAATTTCAATCGTCGCCCTACCAGAACTACCTGGCGAGTGTCTTGCGAAAGTTTGTGGCCTGGAAATACCGTTTACCTGAAGATGTTCGGGAATCCATGGCCTTGTTGAAGACCTACCTGGAGTTGGTTCCCGGCGACGGGGAAGCCCTGGCCATGCTGATCATCGGATATGAACAACTGAACCGGCACGATAAAGCCCTGGCCCTAACCAATCGATACAGCCCCATCCTGTATTTCCCCTTCACCAAAGAGGTGGCGGCAAGGTACAAAAAGCGCAAAGAGGAACTGCTGGCAATTCGGGACACATTCACGCTCGATCCGAAGATCGATATCCGTTTCCTGTCACCCAAGGACGACGACACGGTGACCAATGTCAATTTGCTGCGCTTCGCCATTGAAGGCGCACCCACCGAGCCCCTGCGCATCGAATGCGCCTTGGACGGAAAAGTTTTTGCCGAATTGGATGCGGTGCCGCCGGAAACCCGCTTCAGTACGCTCGGACTCCAGGACAGGACCAGGCTGACCGTTACCGCCTGGTATTTCAACAAGACCTACAGTTCCGCGAGCATCGACCTGAATGTGTTTCATGTCGATGAGCAACAGGAGCTGTACAGCACCGTGCTGCGCGCGGTGGCCAAAAAGGGCAACCACCTGCTGACAGACCTGGAGAAAGACGATTTCCGCATTCGTTTCAAGGGTAGGGACCTGAAACCGGCCAATATCGAAAAAAACCGGAAACCCCTGCGCATCACCGTTCTGCTGGACAACAGCGGCTCCATGCAGGGCGAATTCATCCAAAACGCCCAATTCGCCATAGGCACCTTCCTCAACAGCTTGGAAGCGGAGGACCGGGCGGAATTGTTGCTCTTTGACCGCATCGTCAAAAGATTGCATGGATTCAGTAACGATGCCGAAAGCTTGCGTGCTTCCATCTTCGGCATCGATCCACGGAACTCCACCGCGTTATACGACGGTCTGCTGGTGGCCCACAACGACCTGCTGGAGCAAACAGGCACCCGAGTCATCATCGTGATTTCGGACGGCCGGGATACTACGTCCAGGTCCATGTACCGGACTGTTCGGTCACGCCTGATCGATTCGGACGTCATGGTCTACAGCATCACCCTGGGCGAGGACAACAACCTGCTGCACTCCCTGTCCAACGCAACCGCTTCGGTATATACCAACCTGGAGAAGGTGACCAACCTGGAAGAAACCATGGGGCGGATCTACGAGGAATTAAAAGCCTTCTACACGATCGAAGTACAAACCGCGGAAAAACCCAAACGCAATGCCCTCAAAGTAACCCTGAACCGCGAAGGAAAGGTACGCACCCGCCTGTTGACCCACCATTAACGGTCTCATTTCCCGGCCTGCCGAATGCATGCGGTAGACAGGGACGGGTTCTTGCAGCCTGAGACCTTGTGCCGGCTTGAGCAATCTACATCGAGATGGATTCACGCTACAAAAAGCGTGCTCTTCATAGTAGGATGTTCGCCGACGCCGGGTTCCCGGCAGGAACCGACGAGAGAGGAGCGAGGCCGATGTCCGAACGCACTCAATACCGCAACCCGCTGGTGGAACGCTACTGTTCCCCCGAAATGGCCCATATCTTTTCCGATGATTACAAATTCCGGACCTGGCGCAAATTGTGGATCGAGTTGGCTCGCGCCGAGAAAAACCTGGGTCTGCCCATCAGCGATGAGCAGATCGAAGAGTTGGAAGCCAACCAATCCGATATTAATTACGAGGTTGCCGGCGCCCGCGAGAGGGAAACCCGGCACGATGTCATGAGCCATGTCTATGCCTACGGGCAACAGTGTCCCAAGGCGCGCGGCATCATTCACCTAGGGGCCACCAGCGCTTACGTGGGCGACAACACCGACCTGGTTCAGTTGAAAGTCGGACTGGAGCTCACCGGTCTCCGCTTGCGGGCCGCCATGCGCGCCCTGGCCGGCTTTGCCCGCGAGTACGCCGACATGCCCACTCTCGGCTTCACCCATTACCAACCGGCCCAGTTGACCACGGTCGGCAAGCGCGCCGCCCTGTGGCTGCAAGATCTGGCCATGGATCATGCCGACCTGCAACACCAGTTGGAGGAATTGCGCTTCCGCGGCGTCAAGGGCACTACCGGCACCAAGGCCAGTTTCCTGGAACTGTTCGAGGGCGATCACGACAAGGTGATTGCCCTGGATCGAGCCGTCACCCAAGCCATGGGTTTCAAAAAGAACTACATCACGGGCCAGACCTACCCTCGCCGCGTGGACGCCCGGGTGACCTCCGTCCTGTCCGGCATCGCCCAGTCCGCGAGTAAGTTCGCCCACGACCTGCGCCTGTTGGCCAACCTGAAGGAAGTGGAAGAACCCTTCGGCGCCAAACAAATCGGTTCCTCGGCCATGGCCTACAAGCGCAATCCCATGCGTTCGGAACGCATCTGCGCTTTGTCCCGGTATGTCATCACCTCGGCCCAATCACCCGCGTTCACCGCGGCCACCCAGTGGTTCGAGCGCACCCTGGACGACTCCGCCAACAAACGAATTTCCATCCCCGAATCCTTCATGGCCGTGGACGCCGTCCTTTTGATTCTGCACAATGTGGCGAGCGGCCTGGTGGTCTATCCCAAGATGATTCAGAAACACATCAATGAAGAACTGCCCTTCATGATGACCGAGAACATCCTCATGGAAGCCGTCAAACGCGGCGGCGACCGCCAGGAACTTCACGAACTGATTCGCATGCATAGTATGGAGGCCGGTAAGGTGGTGAAAGTGGAGGGCGGACAAAACGACCTGTTGGACCGCATCGCCGCCGACAGCGCCTTCCACCTGGATCGCGAGGCCCTGGAACAACTGGCCGACGCCCGCCTCTACACGGGTCGCGCCGAACAACAGGTTGCCGAGTTCCTTGCCGCCGAGATCGAACCCATCCTGGCCGCGTTTGAAGGCGAGGAAGAACCGGATTCGGAGCCCAAGGTCTAAAGCTCCCGGAGGTTTTGTGATGATACGCGGATGGTTCCTGCTCGCCGTCGCCCTGACGGTGCCCGCCCAGGAAATCCAGGAACGCATGGAAGTGATCCTGCGCAACGTGCGCGTGCACGTGACCGATCGCGAAGGCAAACCCGTCAAGGGACTCACCAAGGCGGACTTCCAGGTCACCGAAAACGGCGAACCGCAGGAGATTACCTATTTCGAGCAGATCGACATGGCGCCCGCCCCACGCCGCCAGGTCGATTTGCAGCAGTCGGAAGACACCATCATCGTAGAGAACGCGAGCCCAAACGTAACCGTGGAAGCACCTCCTACGGAACGACGCGCGGTTATCGTCTTCGTGGACAGCAGCAACATGACCCAAGCCGCATTCGACGCCACCGTTGCCTCGCTCCGCGCCCGGCTGCCGGGTTCCGTGCGGGAGCAGGATCGTTTCAAGCTGGTGCAATATGACGCGGGCCTGCGCCAACTGACCGGTTTTACCAACGATCCGGGTACGCTGTTGAAGGGACTCGCGCGGATGAAGTTGCGCGCCGCCTACCGACGCAAGGTGATGGGCATGAACATCAACCTCATGGGCATGATCACTTCCTACGAGCTGACTTCAACTTACGAGGCCGGCCAACAGATCGATAACGCGCTTTACGATAAAGGCAAACTGATCGCCGAGGTCTACAAGGGCCAACTGTTGGGCCTGACCGGCATGGCGCGCATCCTGGAACAGATCCCCGGCGAGCGCTCGATGATGCTGTTTACCGGGACCGGTTACCGCGACCCCAACGCCGATATCGGCAAGCCCGAGGTAGAAAAACTGGCCGAGGATCTGAGCGCCGTCTTGAACACGGCCGACATCACCCTCTACTCCGCCGTGCGCAATGAGCCTGAACCCATCCGCGCCAATACGGTCGACGGTACGGCAAGCTCCGATTTCGACACGGGTCCCGGCAGCTCCGATCAGGCCGATCGCAGCGAGCGTACGGGCATCAGCACCAGGGGTGAAACCAAGCTCTACCAATACCAGAAGAAGAACGTCAAGGGCGTGATCAAACCGTTCGGCGAGATGGCGGCCAAGCAAACCGGCGGCAACTATACCCACATCTACAAATGGACCGATTTCGACAGGGCCCTGGACGATTTTGACCAAAGCACCCGCACCTTCTACAAAATCGGCTATATGCGGGCCGATCCGCGCACGCCGGGTAAGGTGCGCGTCAAGCTGAATGCAAAGCGCGGCCTGCGGCTGAAATACGGCAAGGACTTCGAGGGAAGACTGCCCTACGTGGAACAACCCGAGGATGTTCGCACGGTCACCCGCGAGGGCATGCTGCTGTTCGGCCCGCCCGCGTTGGAGGACCTGGAGGCCGAGTGGCACCACGGCGTCTTCCGCAACGGGGAGGCGGGCTACCGCATCGTGGTCTCCGGCGTGGTTGCCGGTACAGACAAGAGCGAGGGCATCGAACTTGCCTTCGCCGCGCTCAACCGGGTCGACGAACCCCTGGACCTGACCCACATCACGCTCACCAAGGAAAAAGGCGATGCCATAGCCCCGTTCTACGACGTGTTGTTCGTGCGCGACCTGCCCCACAAGATCCGCTTCTACGCTCGCGACCTGACTCGGGACAGGCTCACCCTGGCCACGCAAACCGTACGCGACCGCATCAGTTTCCCGGTACGGCTCAGCGACCTGGCCCTGGCCCAGCCGGAGTTACTGGCGGCGGAATCGCTGAACAAACCCATCCCGGGACGAGCCAATCGCGCCACCACCAATCGCTACAAGAAGGACCCGTTTCGTTTCGACGATATCGAACTGAAACCGCTGCCGATCTCGAAAGTAGACGCAAGCAAACCGGTAGGCGCCTGGTTCCACTACTACCGCAAAGACGGCGTGGAAACGAACCCGCGCCTGCGCTTCCTGCTGCACGCGGGCGGTAAGGCCAGATTGGTCACGCATCAGGTCGCCAAGATCTACGATGAAGACATGCAAACCCGGGGGTTCCTCTGCGTTCTCAACCTGCCGCCCATGGCCGCCGAGGACGCCCGCCTGGAACTGGTGGTGACCGAACCGAACGGCAAGGTGCTGAAGCGTAGTCGCAAACTGACCATGTTGATGCCCTGAGCTCGAAGCAACCGCGATTTGCCTTGACAGCCTAATCGTTGCACATCTCACACGCTTCGGTTAAGATGCCTCATCGCCGGTTGGAGTCTTCCACATGGATATCCTGTTACGGATCGCAAATACCATCGACAAGCTGACCGATCGCGTGGGCCGTTGGTTGGCGTGGCTGACCCTGTTCATGGTGCTGGTCGGCGCTTTCAATGCCGTGGCACGCTACCTCTCGCGTTATGTCGGGGTCAACCTCAGCTCCAACTCCTTCCTGGAAATGCAGTGGTACGCTTTCAGCATCGTCTTTCTGTTGGGCGGCGTTTATGCCCTGAAAAACGGCGCTCATGTTCGGGTAGACGTGCTCTATGGCCGTCTGGGCAATAACTATAAGGTGTGGATCAACCTGGTCGGCACGGTGATCTTTCTCATTCCCTTTTGCATTTTCATGTTGTGGGCCTCATGGCCCGACGTGGTCGACTCCTGGGAGGTTCTGGAAGTCTCTTCCGATCCCGGCGGCCTGCCGCGTTACCCCATCAAAACCGTTGTGCTGTTGGCTTTTGTCCTGTTGCTGGTGCAAGCCCTGGCGGAACTGATTAAATTGATCGCAGTAGTCAGGGGCGCTTTGCCCGACGATTTGGTCAATCAACAAACGGAGAGTGAAGGCTTATGACCGAATCATCACTCGGGCCCCTGATGTTCGTGGTGGCCTTCATCCTCATTTTTTCCGGCTATCCCGTTGCCTTTGCGCTGGGCGGGACCGCGCTTATCTTCGCCGCCATCGGCATCGCCTCCGGTTTTTTCGAGACCGGACTCATGCTGGCCATGTCCGATCGGGTTTTCGGAATCATGAGCAACCAGGTCCTGCTGGCCGTCCCCTTCTTCATCTTCATGGGTTCCATGCTGGAGCGTTCGGGCCTGGCCGAGGATCTGCTGAAGACCGTCGGCAAATTGTTCGGACCCCTGCGCGGCGGCCTGGGTCTGGCCGTGGTTTTCGTGGGCGCGCTGCTGGCCGCGGCGACCGGTGTGGTGGGCGCCTCCGTGGTGGCCATGGGCATGATCTCCATGCCCGTGATGTTGCGCTACGGTTACTCCAGGGAGATCAGCGCCGGTTTGATCACGGCCTCCGGCACCTTGGGTCAGATCATCCCTCCCAGTGTCGTTTTGGTGGTGCTGGCCGATCAGTTGGGCATTTCCGTGGGCGATCTCTTCGTGGGCGCCCTGATTCCCGGCTTGATGTTGGCCGGTATGTTCGCCCTCTTCGCCGTGGGCGTAGCGATCGTCAAACCCAAGGCCATGCCCGCCCTGCCGCCCGAGGCGCGCGATGTTCACGGCCTTGCCCTGTTGCGGCAGGTCTTTCTCGTCCTGATTCCGCCCCTGGTCTTGATCCTGTTGGTGCTGGGCAGCATTTTCATCGGCGTGGCCACTCCCACCGAGGCGGGCGCCATCGGAGCCGTGGGCGCCATGGTTCTGGCCTTGATCAACAAACGGATGAATCGAAAGTGCTTGGAACAGACCATGGACTATACCACCCGCCTCTCGGCCATGGTCATCTTCCTTCTGATCGGCTCCACCGCTTTCGCTCTGGTCTTCCGCGGACTCTACGGCGATATCTGGATCGAGGAACTGCTGACCAACCTTCCCGGCGGCAAGATCGGGTTGTTGGTCGTCGCCAACCTGGCCATTTTCATCCTGGGCTTTTTCATCGACTTCTTCGAGATCGCCTTCATCATCATCCCGCTGTTGGCGCCCGCGGCCAGACTGATGGGTATCGACATGGTCTGGTTCGGCGTGATGATCGGCATGAATTTGCAGACCTCGTTTCTCACCCCGCCCTTCGGCTTCGCACTCTTCTATCTGCGCGGCGTGGCTCCGAAAGAAGTCAAGACCACCGAAATCTATCGAGGCGCCGTTCCCTTCATCGTGATTCAGTTAATCGGTCTGATTTTGATTTGCATCTACCCGGAACTGGTTACCGGATTGTTGTAATCACGTCGAGCGAACCTATAGAAGTGAAAAGGCCCCGAGCGCATCGATACTCGGGGCCTTTAAAATGAGAGCCGGAATATATAATACGCCCTTAAGATAAACCCTCCAGCCCCTCATGGCAAGAGGAAACTGGCAAAAGTGTGATCTGGTGCACAAAATGATGTCTTCCGGCCGGCAATCGGTTGGGTGAAGGTTCGTTTTCCGAAGCCATTAAGCCGAAAAACTCCCGAAAAACCGTGAAAGGAGCACTCAGCCGAGAGCGGTTCGCGTCGATCAGGCAGGCGGGCCCGCCGCCGGACCATTGCCCGAGAGCTATACAAAAGACTCCCAATAAGGTGCCGGTAGAAAAATCATAACTATGTAAAAATTTGCGCCGATTTATCGCCGGGCGTCTGAAAGTAGCAATTCTTCCCGGTTGAATCCAATGACCTTCCGGGAGATTTGGAGCGGCTTGTACAGCAAAGGCTTGGATGGATCTTAAAATGTCGGCAAAATCCGTGTGTTACATTGCCCGAGTGTGAGGATCAGTGTTATAATGAGGCGATGTAAAAATTCACCGGGTTGAGGCGAAAATACCGATTTAACGCTTTTCCCTATTGACTTTATTCAATGCCATCGATCGTTCATTACTTTCATCCATATATTGCTTTTGCCTATTCTCCCAGCTCCTAGTTTCCCACTGGTACGCTGCCGTACTCTTGCTTAAAGGACATGTCTTACCATGAAGCGGAAAGCAGTACTCGTCATTGACGACGACCCCATCTTCCGTGCTTTGATCAATAAGATCTTGGTGGGTGAGGGTATCCGCGTTCTTCAGGCCGAAACGGCCGCTGAGGCCGAGGACCTTTTGGGCGAGCGTCCCGACATCATCATCGTCGATGAACTACTACCCGACGCCAGGGGCTCGGACTGGATCAGACAACAACGCGGTATCGGAAACAACACGCCCTTCATTTTGGCCAGCGCACTCTGGCACCATGCCAATGTGCCTCAGCAAATCGTGGATGAACTGAACCTGGCGCACGTCGTCCACAAGCCGATCATCCCTTCTCTTTTTCGCGAAGAACTTGCCCGCCTTTTGGGCACCAGGGGTGAGGAGAACAAGCTTCCCGATCCGATGGAAAAGGTGGATTGGAACGTTGATTTCAAGATCCTGGAGCGAACTGTCGAGACTCTTTGCCTCCACCCGCGGGACCATGATGCCCTCACTCAACTGGAGAAGCTTTCCGACCGTTTGGGCCGCCTGGCTGAAGCGAAAGGCAGAGACCCGGTCAAAAACCTGCTGAGCCAGATCTCCAACCTGGTGCGCAACGCCGGCAACGGCATTCAGGATCCCGATTGGACTGCTGTTCTGGCCGCGCTCGATCGCGCGGGCGAACAGGTTGAAGTGAAACAGGAGACATCCGTTTCCACCGGCGCCGGTCCCCACCGTCGCGTAGTGCTTACGGTCACCGACGATCGCGCTTGTTTGGAGACAGTGAACCAGGTTTGCGAAATTCAGGGCCTGCTGCCCCTCACCGCGGATTCAGCAACCCGCGCCCTGATCATGGCCCGCCAGACATCGCCCCACCTGGCTTTAATCGATCTGGAAACCTTGGGAACGGCAGGTTTCGAACTGGGCCAGCGCCTGCGCATGTTACACAATCCACAACTGCCGCTGGTTTTTATTTTCGACGAGAAGAACCAGGCCGCCCTGGAAGGTCCGGTTCCCGATGATGCCGACTACCTGCCGAAGCCCCTCAAAACCGACCTGCTGGAAGACCTGATGCTGCACATGCCGCAAGCGGGTCCCAACGAGGGCGCCAACATCCTGATCGTGGACGACGACCGCGTCTTTTTGCATATCTCGGCCACTATCTTGGAAGGTCGCGGCTTTCGCACCACCCTCTTACAGGAACTTCCCCTGGTCGCCGACGAGTTGGACAAGGCCCTGACCGCGGTGAGGCCCGATCTCATTCTATTGGACGTGGAACTGGGCGAACTGGACGGCTTCGATGTCTGCCGCCGCATTCGTACCCTGCCCAATTGGCAGATGATTCCCATACTTTTCCTTTCGGGTCACAACGATGTGGAGACCCGCGTACGCGGCCTGCGTGTCGGCGGTGACGACTACATCGGTAAACCCGTGGTCGGTGAGGAACTGGTGGCCCGCATCGACGCCTTCCTGGAACGTCAGCAACTACTGCAAACCTACCAGAAGGCCATGGACCAACTGGAGCGCAGTCACGAGAATCTTTACAGCATTCTCAACACCCTGCACCAGGGCGTTCTGATTACCAACGAGCAGGGCGTGATTACCTTCGTCAACGAGACCTGCCGCCGCATCTTCAACCTGAGTCGTTGGCAGACCATCAACCGGCCATGGCAGCGCGCCGTCCATCTGAAGCCCGAGGATCGTTCCAGGGTCCAACAAATGTGTCGTCAACCGGCGAGCGAGCGCAAGCGCCTGAACCTGTCGGTAAAAACCGAGCGCGGTCCGCAGTACCGCCTGGAATTGAGTGTTACCGACAATCCCACGGCGCCGGGCGGTCATGTTTTCTACTTCTCGGATATTTCGGAACTGGTCAACCTCAGGCGCCGTCTGCAACCGGAGAAGAAGTCTCGCCTGGTCGGTATCAGCGGACCCATGAACCAACTGCGCGAATCCATCATACAGGTGGCTCGCGGCAATTGGACCGTGACGATAGAGGGCGAAACCGGCGTGGGCAAGGAACTGGTCGCCCGCACCATCCACGAGAACAGCCCCCGCGCCGACAAACCCTTCATCCCCGTCAACTGCGCGGGTCTCAATGAATCGCTGCTCACCAGCCAACTCTTCGGGCACAAACGCGGCTCTTTCACCGGCGCACATTCCGATCAACCCGGCCTGTTCCAAGCCGCGCATCACGGCACCCTGTTCCTGGACGAATTCGGCGAGATTCCGCTGAGCGTGCAAACCGGCCTGTTGCGCGCACTCCAGGAAGGCGAGGTGACGCCTGTCGGCGAGGTCAAGCCCATCAAGGTGGATGTACGGGTCATCGTTGCCACCAACCGCGACCTGAGCAGCGAGGTTTCCGCCGGACGTTTCCGCGAGGATCTTTTCTATCGTGTGCGCGTGGCCCGTATCCAAGTCCCGCCGCTACGCGAGCGCCTGGCCGATATTCCGGTTCTGGTTTCCCGCTTCCTGGAAGATAACCGCGGGCCGGACCAGAACGACCTGGAGATCTCCACCGACGCCATGACCCGCCTGCACGAGTATGATTGGCCCGGTAACGTACGAGAGTTACAGAACGCGGTACAGTTCGCCCTGATCCACTGCAACGGGTCCAAGATCATTCAAATCGAACACCTTCCGCCGGAGCTGACCCAAAACAAGGTACGCCTTGAATTTCACGACGCCCCGGTCGACAGCGAACGTGACCGCATTCTTTCCGCGTTGGCCGCCACCAACGGCAACCGTTCCAAAGCGGCCAGGCTGTTGGGCATCGGTCGCGCTACTCTTTATCGCAAGATCGCGGGATTGGGCATCGCCTGAAAACCCGCGCTCACGCGTGCTGTCTCAAAACTGTCTCAACCGGGAAGCCCTGAGACAAACTGAGACATGACACACTGTCTCATTTATGCGGAAAACTATGAGGCTGACGCTGGAAATGATCGGGTTACACATGTATTCCGCCTTGGCATAATTGATGCTTTCAGCTGAAGCAGATGACGGGTCGACCCATCGGTTTCCCTCAATTGCTTTAGGAGTACAGCATGCGTAATTATATTTCCACCTTGCGTAGTGAAATCAGGATTCCTCCCGGCCGCCCCAAAACCGGCTCCCTGTTTTTTCAAGATACCGCCGAGCTTTTTCCAGATTCCCAAGGTGATGAAAGCCGATTACGCGATTACAACTTGCAGTGACATGTGTTGACAACAGCAGATCTCAATAGATCTTCTCCTCTGTACGCCTCCCGGGTCGGCAACCCCCGGGAGGTTTTTTCTTTTTGCCGGGACCCGATACCATCTTGCCGGCCTGAACCGGTATCTACGGTTTACTTCTCCTGCCTTTCTCTACATGCCGGTTTGGTTTCTTTTCGTGGGCCGGGCTTGAATTTTCAGCCTTTTTCATTGGTTACACGTATTTCCTTTTAAGTGCAGACGTCTTTCAGCAGTCCCCGGAGATCGACATCGGGATCTTTCGACGGCCTGTCCGGGGAACGGCAACATACAATATGAAGTTTTTTGCGCTTATCATCGTGTGAAATACGCATGTTTGATTAGAAGCCTTAGAGTCCCGGACCCGTGATAACTCCCCACTTCTTCTTCATGGGTCCCCAAGGAGAAGTTCAGGGTTATGTCCGGAAAGAAACTGCTGCTGTTCATCGGTCTGTTGATCCTAATCTTGATCATCGCGATCTTGCTCTATCGTAGAGCCGCGGCGCTCGACAACTTGGAAGCGCGACAAAACGTTACCGAGCAAACCGATCAATCCAGGGTAGCCGCCGATATGAAGATCGCCGCTTCGTCCGATGATAAAGACGCGGCAGGCCCGGTTGCCGCCGGCGAGAAATCGCATGAAGATTCCACCTTGCGCAAGACAGAAAAGGACAAGTCTCAAGAACCGGAGGATACCGGCGGCTCTATTTTCGGCAGGGTGGTCCACGCTGAAACCGGGGAGCCGGTCAAGGGCGCCATGGTGCGCTTGATCAGCCTGAAGTTCGGTAGTAAAAACCGGACCACCGCCTCGGATGCCGACGGCAATTTCCGTTTTTCGGAGCTTCCCGACGCAACCTACACCTACTACGCCTCAGCCGAAGAGCTGATTTCCTACACTGCCAAGAAGGATGTTCCCAGGCAAAAGATCGACGAAGAGACACGATCGGTGGGGCCGGTCGTCCTGAAGATGTTCCGCGCCCACCAATTGGTTCTGAGTGTAGTTTCGGAAGAGACCGGGGCCGGCATCCCCGACGCCTCAGTCATTCTGGGCAGGGGTGTGCGGGATGTGCATCGAACCGATAAAGGTGGCAGGATCACCCTGAACCTTTCGCCGGAAATCTGGGATGTAAGAGCCGTTGCGACCGGGTACGCGGAGGTATCTCGCTCGCTTGATCTGGCCAATAACCGGAAGACTGCCTTCCAAATTGCCCTACCGCCCGGCGGTATTTTGAAAGGGGTGGTTGTCAACCAGGACGGTATGCCGGTTGAAAAAGCCAGGGTAGGCGCCCTCGGAGGTCGATCTTTATCCGCCGAGTCCGACATCGACGGCAAATACCAGTTGGAAGGACTGGCTCTGGATAAGTCCTACCGCGTCAATGTCTATTGCAAGGGGTATCGCGGGGCATTCTTCGACAAGGTTACATTCGAGGAGGGCTCGGCTGAAATTGTCAAAGACTTCACCCTGACCCCCCAAGGCGATCACGACCTGGTGATGGTGGGCCGGATTTTGGACAAGGAAGACAATCCATTGGCCGGTGTTTCCCTCCAGATATGGGGCAACGAGGAAACGCTCACCGAATCCAAGGCTGACGGTTCCTACCGAATGACACTGACCCGGAACCGGTACCATCGTTACCACGTTCTACTCAAAAAAGACGGCTATGCATCGATCAGTTCCAATTTCAGGGGGACTTTAAAAGAGGACAAGATACATCAGGACTTCGTCATGGAACCCGCCCACAGTCTCGGCGGTCGCGTGCTGGACAGTGCGGGCAATCCCATCGACCAGGTAACGATATCGGCGCGGACCAAGGGCGCCTACGGCATGTTCCGCCCCCTGGGGAACGATTCGGTCAAAACCGACGCGGACGGGTGGTTCAGCATGGAAAATCTGGGTGAGGAGGTGGAACTGGACGTCAGCAAGAGAGGATACACCCGCAAACGGGTTCCCGTGACGGTGGATCGTGACGACCTGGAAATCGTCTTGGACGGTTTGGGCAGGATCGAAGGCAAGGTTATCGACGAAAACGGCAGGCCGGTTACAGCATTCAACGTGAAGATAAACAATATGGATCGCCGACAAATGTTGTCCAATTACAGTTGGGGTCAGCAGGGCGTGGACTTTAAATCCGGCGAGGGCCGTTTCACCCTGACCGATTTGCAAATGAGCGAGAAAAAGCTGATCATCCAGCCGGTTGACGGGGCGGCGGCCGGATTCGAAAATGTGGCGCCGGCCGAGGACCCTGAAATACGCGTCTTTGAAATCGGAGCGTCCGGCATCAGCCTGGCCGGAACCATCCAGGACGTGCACGGCAGCCCCCTGACCGGAATTCGGGTCGGTCTGATCGTTTATCAAAAGGACGCTTCAACCATGCGCTATTTCGACTGGCGCATGTGGGACATGAACTATTACGAACGCCAGGCCCTTAGTATTGAAAGGATGGTTACCACGAATGACGGCGCCTTTCACTTCAAGAATCTACCCAAAGACAGCCAGGCCGATATCATCCTGGAGGGTCAGGGCTGGACGCGGCGTCACGAACCGAAGGTACTCAATCGACCGGAGGAAACATGGGAGAACCTGATCCTCACGCTCAAACGCGAATCGAAAATCGTGGTGCATGTCAATCGTGAAGTCTATGAGAGCGGTAACATCCGTATCTACGGCGGCAGTCGGTATTCGGACAATACACCCTTGGAACCGAATCGCGAAACCTATGAATTCAAGGCATTGTCGGCCGGCGAATACACCGTGTATATGAATGCCACCGGTAAGGATCAGGTGGACACGGGTAAGCAGGTCAGCCTGGCGGAAGGAGAAACAGCCACCGTCGAATTAGGCTTCGACCCTACCTACACCATCTCGGGCAAGGCTTTCGTAGCCGGTATGCCGGCGGCCGGCTATGGACTGTTATTAGCCGTTCCGGGTGATGAATCGCGATTTTCCAGGCGGCTTGTCCCGGTTGCCGACGACGGCAGCTTCACCTTCAAACAGGTGAAATCGGGCACTTACCATCTGGTGC
>JASJCB010000401.1 GCA_030066195.1 Acidobacteriota bacterium | reverse complement strand
CGACAATGGCGCCGGGTTCGATATTGGAACCGGCCAGTTGTGCGGCCAGGTGGTCGGTCCGTTGCTCTAACTCCCGGTAGGTGATCGAGGTCCGGTCCAGCACAACGGCTGTCTTCATGGGATGAGCAGCAGCGGTCCGGCTGAACAGGTGATGAATGAACGGCGGGGTCATGAAGGGCTCCTTTGGCCGGTCAACAGTAGTCGGCAATCTTGAAGACATCGAGGAAGATGTTGAAGGTAAGCACGATGATCAACCAATCCACCTCGTAGGGGAAATGCAGTTGAAAACCGTCACTGGTGTATTGCTTCTTCAGGTGGGCGATGGTGTCAGGATTGAAAAACCCCTGACGAGCGATGCGTTCAGGCGACAGCAGGTCGTCCAGCCACGTGATGTGGCGCTGCAACAGCTCAGGGCTGGAGGGGGCGCGGAAGCCGAACTTCTCGCGGTCGATAATCTCGCGGGGAACATGGCCCTCGGCCGCCTTTTTGACGATGTACTTCTCACACAGCCCCTTGAGCTTGAGCTCCGGCGGCAGGCGGCGGGCAAAATCGACCAGGCGGATGTCCAGGAAGGGATAACGCGCCTCTACCGAGTTTGCCATGGCCATGCGGTCCCCATGATCGCCCAGAAGGTGGTCGGCCATCCGCAGCTTGAAGTCCAGGTAGGACCGCTGGTGCACATAGTGCCGGTTGCTCAGGCGTTCTTTATTCACCAACTCGAAGTTGGAGAAATCGACCTGGTCGTAGTCGGCCGCCACGTCTTCCGAGAAGACGGCCAGCTTGTCCTCGCGGAACTGGTGCTGATTTTTTTCATAGAAGATTTCCGGCGAGCCCCAGATCTTTTCCCGCATTTCATCTTCCTCCGCCTCCTCCAGGGGGGACAGGGAGAAACGGCTCCGAAAGTCCCGGTCGAATTTGTAACCGGGATAACCCGCGAACAGTTCGTCGGCGCCCTCCGCGGAAATGACCACCTTGTGGTTATTGCGGCGAACGGCCTCGGACAGGGCCAGAGAGCAGGTGTTGTAGGTTTCTTTGACCGGGCCCTCCGCGTATCGGATCATGCGGTATAACTGGCCCGCAATATCGTCGCCATTGAAGGGCACCTGGTGGTAGGTGGTGCTCGCATGGGTGGCCATCATCTTCTGGAAGCGCTCCTCATTGAGTTCAGGAGCCCTGAAGGTTACCGAGAAGGCGTGGCGGGGCACATGCGGGGTGATCTTATAGATCATTGCCGCGGCCATCGAGGAATCCAGCCCGCCGCTGAGGTAGAAGCCCACGGGGACATCGGCCTGCAGGCGCAGGTTCAGAGCGTCCTCGAACAAAGCACGCATTTCCTCAACGCAATCTTCTTCCGAGCGTTCGGGATACGGTTCGCCTTCTTCCGGATAGACCAGGTCCCAGTATTCGTGGGTAGTGACCGTTCCGTTTTGTGCCAGCAGGAAGTGGCCCGGTTTCAGCGCGTGGATGTTCTTGAACATGGTTCTGGGACTGGCATGGCCCGGGAAGGACATGACCTGGTCCAGGCAGGTCAGATCGGCTTCGCGGGGAACGCCGGGGTACTGCAGAATTGCCTTGATCTCGGAAGCAAACAGGAGCACGCCCTGATGAACCGTGTAGAACATGGGCTGGATGCCGAAATGGTCTCGGGCCAACATCAGGCGGTCCTCACGAATGTCGTAGACAGCCAGGGCGAACTGCCCGTTCAGCAGGTTGCAGAAATCGGGGCCGTGCTCCTCATAGAGGTGAACCACGACCTCGGCATCGCTGTTGGTACGGAAGCGATGACCTTTCTCCTCCAGTTCCGCGCGCAGTTCCTTGAAGTTGTAGATCTCGCCGTTGCAAGCCATGATCAGGTTACCGTCCTCGTTGGGAATGGGCTGATCGCCGGTTTCCAGGTCGATGATGCTGAGCCGTCGGAACCCCAGGCCGAAATGTTCGCGACTGAAGAACCCTTCCGAATCGGGTCCCCGATGCACCAGTTCCCTGGTCATCGCTTCCAGAGTCTCCCGCGAGGCCTCCTGACGCCGGTTGAGATCCAAAATTCCTGTCAAACCACACATAACGTTGCTTCCATCAATCCAAATTTGCGTTGAAGGCGGTGATCAGAGTGCCGTCCGATGCCGTATCTTCAAGTTCACCCAGTACCGCGCCGGGTTTACCGGCCATCTCCCGCAGGAGGGTATTCACCTGGCCGGCCAGTTGTTCCATCGCCTCCGCGCTAAACCGGTCGGCGCGATAACTCAAGCGGAAGTCCAGGCATGGTCCCGGCGTGATTTCCAGCGAGAGCGGTTGGTCGTTTGTTTCCAGATAGCGGGTTGCTTCCACGGTGAGACCCAACCCGGCGGTTTTTGCGGTCATGGCCGCCGTATCCATGGGGTAGTTTTCGAAGATCACAACGCTTTCGTACAGGGGTTGTCCCTTGGGCACGCCGCTCTGGGCGGCAATCTCCGCGGGCGGCAGCAAACCGTGCTCTTCAACCTCGCGACTTAAGCGTTGTATATGCCGCAGCCAGTCCGCCAGCGGTGCATCCTCGTCCACTTCCAGACGCAACGGCACCGCGTTGATAAAGCAACCGGCCATGGTCTGAATGCCGGGAACCCGCGCGTCCCTGCCGGAAATCACGATCCCGAAGAGCACATCCTCCTCGCCGCTGTAGCGACTCAACAGCAATGCCCATACACCCTGAATCATGGTATTCAGGGTCACTTCTTCCCGCTTCGACAGGGCCTCCAGAGCACCGGTTGCCTCCTCATCCAGGGACCAGTGGTGCGAGTTATGAACCGGCTCGCCGGCGGGCGCCTCCAGGCCCATGGCCGGCGGGGTTGCCGCGCCGATATCCGCCAGGCGCTCGTGCCAGAAGGATTGCAGGGAAGTGGTATCGCGTCCTTCCAGCCGGCGAATGTAAGATGCAAAGGCTTCCCGGGGCGCGGGTGCGTTTTTCCTGCCGGAAGCGGCGGCGGCATAGGCCGTCAACCAGTCCTCCAGAACAATGGG
This sequence comes from Acidobacteriota bacterium, assembly GCA_030066195.1. Classification (GTDB taxonomy): domain Bacteria; phylum Acidobacteriota; class Holophagae; order Acanthopleuribacterales; family Acanthopleuribacteraceae; genus JASJCB01. The sequence continues at coordinate 2,343 of JASJCB010000401.1, read as the reverse complement.
CAGCGACCAACCGTCCATGATCAGGTGGTGGTGCGTCCAAATCAGATGGGTCCGGTTATCCGCAAGATAGATCAGGGTCAGGCGACTGAGAGGCGCTTTCGCAAGGTCGAATCCCGTGCCGCGATCCACTTCAAGGAAGGATTCCAGGGCCTCTTCCGCTTCCGATGGAGACATGGTGCGCCAATCCAGTTCTTGCGATAGCATGACGGCATCGGCCTGCACGACTTGGAGGGGGCGCTCCTCGTCCCAATGGAAAAACGTGCGGAACACGGGATGCTGTTGCGTTGTCAGATGCCATGCTTCGGTAAATGCATCCCGATCCAGCGGGCCGTTCAGGGTCACCAGTAATTGTTGGATAAAGGCCGCCCCGCCCGGGTTGGTCAGGTGGACCGCCAGCATGCTTTGCTGCAAAGGCGATAATGGGTAGGCGTCCTGCAAAGACATATCGGGATACAACGCCTGCATGCGGTCGAGGTCTTCCCGGTTCGCGGATTGCGGAACGGTTCTGTCGGTCGCGTCGATTGGACAAGCCAGTTCGGCGAGTTGAGCGATGGTGGGATTTTCGAACAATTGCCGGGGCGTGAACAGGTAACCTGCCTCGATCGCTCGGGCCTGGGCTTGGATGCTGACGATGCTGTCGCCGCCGCGCCTGAAGAAGTTATCGTGGATGCCCAGGTCCGGCAGGTTCATGACCTCCGCGAAAACACGGGTCAATATACGTTCCGCCTCATTCCGCGGTGTACCGGTGTCGCGCGGTGTTTGAGCATCGATCACCGGCGCAGGCAGCCGCTTGCGGTCCACCTTGCGATTCGGTGTCAACGGCATGGCCTCCAGGCTCACGAACACACCGGGCACCATGTAAGTCGGCAAGGTAGCGGCCGTCCAACGCCGTAGTTCATCGTCATCGGGAACCGTATGTTCAGGGACCACATAGGCCGCCAATTGCTTCCGGCCCGGTACGTCCTCACGGGCTGTCACCACGGCTTGCCGGATCTCGGGATGTTGCGCCAGCACGGCCTCGATCTCGCCCAACTCGATGCGGTAGCCGCGCAGTTTCACCTGGAAATCGGCGCGGCCCTGAAAATCGATGTTGTAATCCTCGCGATAACGGGCCAGATCACCGGTTCGGTACAACCGCTCGCCGGGGTTTCGAGCAAAAGGATCGGGAATGAATTTTTCGGCGGTCAGGCCGGGCCGACCGTGGTAGCCACGCGCCAGACCAACGCCCCCAATGAACAGATGTCCGGTCAAACCCACGGGTTGAGGCTCGAGTACATTGTCCAGGATATAGGCGGCGGTATTGTCGATGGGCGAACCGATATGCACGCGTTCTTCACCGGGCGTCATCTCGGCGATGGTCGACCAGATGGTCGTTTCAGTGGGGCCGAACATGTTCCAGAACCCGGCGGTTCGGCCGGAAAGGTCGCGCAACAGTTCCGGCGGCATGGCCTCACCGCCGCAAAGCACCTTCAGCGAGCGGTCACCTTTCCAGCCCGAAGCCAACAGGAGACGCCAGGTTGCAGGGGTCGCCTGCATGACGGTAATGAGATAGTCCCGCATCAATTGCCGGAGGCGTAGGCCGTCTGCCGTTGCCTCGCTTTCCACGATGACCAGCCGGGCGCCCGTTACCAGCGGCAGAAACAGTTCCAATACCGAGATATCGAAGGACAGGGTGGTCACGGCCAGCAAGCGGTCGTTCCGGGTCAGGCCGGGGCGCTTGCGCATGGAGAGCAGGAAGTTGACCACGCCGCGGTGGGAAATCATAACGCCTTTCGGTTTGCCCGTGGAACCGGAGGTGTAGATGGAATAAACCAGTTGGGACGGCGATATCGCCAGGTTCAGATCGGCGCCTTCAAGGTCGCTTACCGGTTCTTGTCTATCGGGTTCAATCACCGGGATGTCGTTAAGTGGTAGATTCGCGGCAACTCCCTCGCTCGCCAGGACGGCGGCCACGTGGGCATCTTGCAGGATATAGGCGATACGCTCCGCGGGAAAGGCGGGGTCGACCGGCACATAGAAGCCGCCGGCCTTGGCCGCCGCCAACATGCCGATTATCATTTCAAAACCGCGCGGCATCACCACGGCCACGCCTCGCTCCATGCCGATACCGGCATGGCGCAGACGACGAGCCAGGCGGTTGGCCCTTGCATTCAACTCCCCGTATGTCAGCCATTCGCCGCAATAGCAAACGGCGGGTTCCCGGGGGGCGAGCACGGCGTGTTTTTCGAAAAACCGGTGCACGCCATGTTCCGGGGGCAGGGGAGTCGATGTATCGTTGATGCCGGTGAGTAGTTGTGTTCGTTCCTGATGCGACAGCATGGGCAGGCGGCCCACGGCGTCCTT
>JASJCB010000072.1 GCA_030066195.1 Acidobacteriota bacterium | reverse complement strand
CCCTTGATCACCACCAGGTCATCGGGATCGATCCCGGCGCGAACCTCGGTAGAGCCCTGCTCTACGAACCCCACGGTAACCTCGCGGCGATCGGCCTTGCCGTCGGCGGCAACGTATAAGACGTTACGGCCCTGTTCCTCGAACACGGCTTCACTGGGCACCAGCATGGCATTGTCGCGTCGTTCGGTAACAATGCTGACCTCGGCAAAGTCGCCGGGTCGAGTGCCCGCGGGATAGTTGGGGATCTCGGCGGTTACTTTAACCGTGCCGGTGTTGGGATCCACGATGGGACTGACCAGGCGAATACGCGCCTGTAATTCAGTGGCGTTGCTGTCCAACACCATGCGCAGACTTTGGCCCTCACTGATCCCGCCCATGCGATTCGAGGGAACGTGTACGCGCGCCAGCAACGGCGTGACGTCCATCATCTCGAAGAGGGGTGTGCCGGACTGGACATGGGCGCCCAGGTCGACCAGGCGACGCACCATGCGGCCGCTGAACGGGGCGCGGATCTTGGTATAGGACAGGGCCAGTTCGGCCTGCTCCACGCTTGCGACGGCCTGGTTATAAGAGTTTTCTATATCCTCGAACTGCTGGGGCGAGACGATGCCCTGAGCCTGCATTTTCTTTTGGCGGTTGTATTGTGCCGTCAGGCTCTCGCGACGGAGAACGGCCTGCTTCAATTCCAGCTTTTGGGTTTCGTCTTCCAGCTCCAGCAGTACGGCGCCTTCCCTGATCTCGTCGCCTTCCTCGTGGAGAATGCGGCGGACGACACCGCTGGTTCGCGCCAGCACCTGAGCATGGGCCTCCGCTTCCAAAGTGGCGGTAGTAGTATATAAGGATGCGGCCTCGCCGACGATTACCTTGGTCACCGCAATCGGCACCGCCTTGGGCGCCGGCCGCTGCCGACCCTGTTGACCGCCTCGCGGTCCCCGGTCATTGGATGCGTTTTGGGGCGCATCGGCGCCGCATCCGAGCAGCAACATAACGAACATAAAGATGGACATACGAATCACAGTGCTGTGCGACATCTAAGGTAACTCTCCTTAAATCTTACGAGTAGTATGTTTGGATCGGGTAGTTTTCACTCGTCAGAAATCTTGGATTCCCGCCTGGTTATCGATAAAAGTAGTAGATGGAGCCTCGGCACGGGGATACCCGGAAGACACAACCGCTTGTTACACCCATTCGGCATGGGCTCCTGTGAACTGGAACCGGCCGAAGCGCGACGGTGCGTCGCCCGTGTCATGATCTCCATCGAAAAAGGTCGGGCCGCAAACGTGATGAGGTGCAACAAAAAACATGGCGCCGGCCGCTGAAGAGAGAAATAAATGAGGCGGTTAGGCCGGTACTTGAAATGAAAAGAGGTCCGAAGCTGTCACCGGCCTGAAATCGGCTGTCGGCCGGGGTAGCCCCGACAGTTCCCAAAACCGGAGCCGGAGGTTACAATGAGATACCGAACACGGAACCGAGGAGAGGCGATATGGCGGGTAAAAAGCACGGATCGGATGCGGAAGAACTTCAAAAAATCGTGGCCGAGGCCAGAATGGAGCAAGCCGAAAGGGAGAAAGGTTACCGGGCGCGCGCCCTTAAAATGTACCCCTGGGTCTGCGGTCACTGCGGTAAGGAATTCAATCACAAGAATCTCCAAATGCTGGAGGTCCATCACCGCGACCACAATCACGACAACAACCCGCCGGACGGCAGTAATTGGGAACTACTGTGCACCTACTGCCATGAAAATCAACACGCCAGGCACGGTGCGGCCGCGGCGTACAGCAGCGATTCGGGCGGCTCGGAATCTTCGGAACCGCTGACCACGCATCAGCCGTTCGCGGGCCTGGCCGATTTGTTGAACAAGAACAAGTCATAGGCTGCTGAACGCCGACCGGGTCACCTCTGACTTTGACCCCGCTCTAACCACGGGACTTCGTCATTTTCGAGTGTAAAGTGTTGGAAGATAAGACCAAAGAAATAAATCATCGATTGCTTTCCCAGTAGCGGCGTGCCATGGTGTCAATACGCCGTCTTAAGTGGAGTGCAAAACATAGCATTGCGCTTCATCCATTCTCTGAGGTCGATTGCACAGGTGCGCAATCGACTCAAGACGCCGGCTTGACTCGATTGCACAGGTGCGCAATCGACCTAAGACACCGGCTTGACCCGATTGCACAGGTGCGCAATCGACCTAAGACGCCGGCTTGACTCGATTGCACAGGTGCGCAATCGACTTAAGACACCGGCTTGACTCGATTGCACAGGTGCGCAATCGACTTAAGACGCCGGCTTGGCTCGATTGCACAGGTGTGCAATCGACTTAAGACACCGGCTTGACTCGATTGCACAGGTGCGCAATCGACTTAAGACGGTGGATTGACTCGATTGCGCAGGTGTGCAATTTTGTCAAGAAATTGATATATCAGATTGCGCACATGCAAAAGTTGTTCTATTGTTGTCAAGTGCGGGGCACGCATGAAACAAAACTGTGATCGAGCCGGCCCCAACTATGACAGCTCTCACCGGATGTACCCTTGCTATGTTCGACGCTTCCAAGTAAAATGCCTTGTTTCTTGACATTGGCTTTTTTGAGGACGGCATGACGATTTTGGTGACAGGCGGCGGCGGATTTCTCGGTCAGGCAATTGTTCACAAATTGTTGGATCGAGACAAGAAGGTGCGCACCCTGAACCGCGGCGACTATCCGGCCCTGGCCTCCTTGGGCGTGGAACAGGTTCGCGGCGATATTGCCGATCCCGATATTGTCGACAAGGCCGTTTCCGGCTGTGAGATGGTTTTTCATACGGCCGCCAAGGCCGGCGTCTGGGGATCTTATGACAGCTACCATGCCGCCAACATCACCGGCACACAAAATATCATCGATGCCTGCCGCAAGCACGGCGTCCGACGCCTGGTCTACACCAGTTCACCCAGCGTGACCTTCGGCGGAGAGGACCAGGAGGGCATCGATGAAACCGCGCCCTATCCCGAAACCTTCCTGGCTTTCTACCCACGAACCAAGGCCGAGGCCGAACGCCGCGTGATTGCCGCCAATGATGCGAATTTGGCCGTGGTATCGCTGAGACCGCACCTGATTTGGGGTCCCGGCGACAATCACCTGGTGCCGCGTATCCTGAAACAGGGCCGCGCGGGAAAGCTTCGGATCGTCGGCACGGGCGCCAACCTGGTTGATTCCGTCTATATCGACAACGCCGCGGATGCCCACATCCTGGCCGGGGAAAAACTGGCCCCGGGCGCGCCGATTGCCGGTCGCAACTATTTCATTACCAATGATGAGCCCATGGCCATGGCCGAGTTGATCAACGGTATATTGGCCGCCGGCGGCGTTTCGCCCGTAACCCGGAAGATATCCGTGGGCACCGCCTACCGCGCCGGCCGCATTCTAGAGGGCGCTTACAAACTGTTCGGTTTGAACGGCGAACCGCGCATGACGCGTTTTGTTGCCCGCCAACTGGGAACCGCGCACTGGTTCGATATCAGCGCCGCAAAGCGGGACCTGGGGTATCGGCCTAAGGTCAGTATCCGTGACGGTTTCGAAAGATTAGGCCAGGCCCTGGCCACTACAAATTGACAGAAGGTGTATTATGAATGTCCTGCTTCTCATGTTAACGGTTTTCCTCTTTCACGAGCACCAATCGCACGGCCCCGATCTGGATGACCCCGAGTTTATGAACAAAGTCAGCTATATCCTGGGCTGGCAGTTGGGTGACGGCGCCAAACAACAGGGCGTCGACCTGTTGAGTATCGACCACGTGATGGACGGTTTGAGCGACGGCCTGGCCGGCAAAGGCAAATACGACCAAAACGAACTTCGCAAAATCATGACCGATTTCCAAACCAAGCTGCGCGCCCGCGCTACTGAAATGCGCAACCGCAAGGCCACTAAAAACGCCGCCATTGCCAAAGAGTTCCTGGAAAAGAACAAAAGCGTGTCAGGCGTTATGACCACCGAGTCCGGCTTGCAGTACATGGTCATGACCCCCGGCACCGGCGAGAAACCCGCGGACGCAACCACTCGCGTCAAAGTGCACTACAAGGGCACCCTGCTGGACGGACAGGAGTTCGACAGCTCCTATAAGCGCAACCAACCTGCCACCTTTGCGCTGAACGGTGTCATCAAAGGCTGGACCGAGGGTTTGCAGTTGATGCAGGTAGGCGCCAAGTACAAGTTCTGGATTCCGCCTGAATTGGGCTACGGTCCCAATCCTCGCCCCGGCATCATTCAGCCCAACAGCTTGTTGGTGTTTGAAGTGGAACTGCTGGAGATCATGTCCAAACCCGGGGAGAAGAAAACCGGCCACGAGGGCCACGATCACAACTAGGTTATGATTTAGGGGAGCCGCGGTTGCGGCCCCCGCCCTTTGCGTCTTCCTATACCGTCGTTTCGGAGTGTTTTGAATGAAGTTTGCACTGTTGCTCCTACTGTATTTTCTGCCGCAAGGCGAGGAAACCAAGGCGCCCGTTTCCGAAAAGGAAAAAGACAGTTATGTGTTGGGCTACCAAATGGGCAAGGGCGTCCGCACCCAAGGTGTGGAAATCGATCTCGATCAGTTCCTGGCCGGGGTGACCGACGGCATGGAAAACACTCCGAAGCTGACGGAAGACCAGATCATCCAGCTTTACAGGGATTTTCAACGGCGCATGCGCCAACGCACTATCGACCGCAATAAAGATCTGGCGAGCAAGAACCTGATAGATGCACAGCTGTATCTGGACCAAAACGGCAAACGTACCGGGGTGGTGACCACGTCGTCGGGCCTGCAATACAAGGTCATGAAAGAGGGTACCGGTCCCAAACCGGCAAACCTCCAAACCAAGATCAAGGTGCACTATCGCGGCTTTATGTTGAACGGCGTGGAATTCGACAACACCATGGCCCGCAATGAACCGGCCACTTTCCAACTGGACGCGGTCATCGACGGTTGGTCCGAGGGCCTGTTGTTGATGAGCCGGGGCTCGAAATACATGTTCTGGGTCCCGCCCGAACTGGGCTACGGCACGAATGTACGCGCCGGCAGCAAGATCGAACCCAACGCGTTACTGATGTTTGAAGTGGAGTTGCTCGAAATCCTGCCTTGAGTCCTGTGCATATGCTCGTGGATTCATCCTACTCCGGAAATCCTGCTATGATGATACCGGAGGATCTCATGACGCGACCCATTCCCATCGGCGTATCCAATTTCGAGAAGCTGCGTACCGGTAATTATTACTACGTAGATAAGTCCCTTCTCATTGCCGATGTTGTGCGTAGCGGCGCCGAGGTGATTTTGCTGTCGCGGCCGCGTCGGTTCGGCAAAACCATCAACTTGTCCATGCTTCATTGTTTTTTCGATAATGCGGTCGATAACGCCGAGCTGTTCAAAGGCCTGGCTGTTACAGAATGTTCGGACGTGTGGGCGCATCGCGGGCAGTATCCCACGGTTTTCCTCACTTTCAAGGACTTGAAATTCGACACTTACGATAGCTGCCACCGCACTCTGGCCCGACAAATGGCGCGTTTATTCCTGCACCATGAGCAGGTCATCGAACAGGCCGAACCGCGCGGTATCGACCGTAAGTTGGTGACCGATATTATTGCCGGCAATGCGCATACCTCCGACCTTCAGGACGCGCTTACCCTATTGACCATGCTTCTTCATCGCGCAACCAATCGCAAAGTCATGGTGCTGATCGATGAATACGATACCCCTATCCATGCCGGGCACCACCACGGGTACTATGACGAAGTCGTCGGCTTTATGCACAATCTGCTAAGCGGGGCATTGAAGGATAACCATCACCTGGAAAAAGGCATTTTGACCGGCATATTACGTATCGCCAAGGAATCCATCTTCTCCGGTTTGAACAATATGGACGTTCACACCCTTTTGGATGAACCCTTCGCGGAACATTTCGGGTTTACGACACGGGAAGTCGACCGGGTTCTGATCGATGCGGGTATTCCCGATCGGGGCGAAGAGATCCGCAATTGGTACAACGGATATCGTTTCGGTAAAGAGACCATGTACAATCCCTGGTCCATGATGAAGCTTGCCGCAAATCCGCAAATGCCTTGTCGCCCCTATTGGGTGAACACCAGCGACAATCAGTTGACCAAGGATTTGATTATCGAGAAGAAGGCGATTCCCACCCGAGAACTGGAAACCCTTCTCCGTGGCGAAACGGTTCACAAGGTACTGGAAACAAGCCAGGTCTTGGGTGATTTGGACCCGGATATGGTGTGGAGCATGCTTACCTTCAGCGGTTACCTGAAGCCGCAAACGGCAGAGATCATCAGCGGCGATTATCATTGCGAACTGGCCGTACCCAACATGGAAGTTCGGAATTTTTATGATAAGACCGTTCGTTCGTGGGTGCGACAGCAGGCGGGGCCCGGCGGCCTGACGCCCCTCATCGAAGCTCTGGTTGCCCAGGATATCGATCAACTTGAAAAACTGTTTTCGGATTTGGTGAAGGGCGTCCTGAGTTTTCACGACACGGCCGGAAACGAACCGGAACGCGTTTACCAGGCGTTTCTGTTGGGTATGTTGGTCGAATTGCGCGGAACATACCGGGTACAGAGTAATCGTGAAGCCGGGTACGGTCGCTTCGACGTTCTGCTCGCACCGGATGATAAGCGCAAGACGGGTTTTATCTTCGAATTCAAACGTATTCAATCGCAAACCCCGGAAGAAACACTTGCCGAAGCAATGAAACAAATCAAGGACAGAGACTATGCCGCTGAATTGAGAGAAGCGGGTATTGGCAACATCCGGGCGATCGCCGTTGCGGTTGACGGCAAGCAAACTCATTTGGCAAGCGAGGTTTTGACCGGTTGAAAGCCGACATGGCGGGCAAGGTTTTCGGATCCTCTCATATCATGCGATTACTCCAAGCGCCGATTGATATCTTGAACCGGCATCATACGTTGTCGCCGGTAGAAGAACAGCCCGGAACCATTCCATGAATGAACGCTTCAACATGATTCGCCGCCTGCCGGCCCGCCTTTTTACACCGGTCGATAACGCATCCCTGGTGTTCTTCCGCATTGCCTTCGGTTTTCTCATGCTGGTGGAGGTCTGGCGCTACCTGGACCATGACTGGGTCTCCAGTTACTATATCGAGCCGCAATTCCTCTTTACCTATATGGGCTTCGAGTGGGTCAAGCCGTGGCCCGGTCAGGGCATGTTTGTCTTGTTTTATGTGCTGGGCCTGGCCGCTGTCGGTATCATGTGCGGGTTTCTCTACCGCTTCTGCGCGGTTGTCTTCTTTCTGGGTTTCAGCCAGGTCTTTTTCCTGGCCCAGAGCCGGTACCTCAATCATTTCTACCTGATCATGTTGGTGGCTTTTCTCATGGTTTGGATCTCCCCGCATCGAGCCTTTTCGGTGGATGCGCGGCTGAGGCCCAAAACCGCTTCCGACGTCGCCCCGACCTGGATGCTCTGGATCATGCGCGCTCAACTGGGCTGTGTCTATTTCTTCGGCGGCGTTGCCAAAATAAGCCGCGACTGGTTGGCAGGCAAACCTCTGGATTCCTGGTTGGCCGATGACAAGGACATCCCTATCGTGGGTTGGTTCATCGAGCAGGATTGGGGGCCGCTGTTTTTCTCCTGGTCCGGTTTATGGATCGATCTGGCAGCCGTCCCTTTACTACTCTATCGACGCACCCGCATGCCCATGTTCCTCATCCTGACTTTGTTCCACCTGACCAACGCCCGTTTATTCGGCATCGGCATCTTCCCCTGGATGGCGATCGGTATGACCACCCTGTTCCTGGACCCCGGCTGGCCGCGTCGCATTTTCAACTGGCCCGGCAAGGCGTCGGAAGGCCCGCTTTCTCCCCCCGAGCGCCTTGCTTTCAGGCAAAAGCTGATCGTGGGGTTCCTGACTGCTTTTATGACCTTTCAAATCGCCATGCCCCTGCGCCATCACTTTTTTCCCGGCGATGTCGCCTGGACGGAAGAGGGCCACAACTACTCCTGGCGCATGAAACTCAGGAGTAAAACCGGCCGGGCCCGGTTCATCCTCACGGATACGGACACCGGCAGGGTCTGGGTCGTGAAACCCTCTAAATACCTTAACAGGCGCCAGCGTCGAAAAATGGCGGCCAGGCCCCAGATGATTCTACAATTTGCCCACTTCCTGGCCGAACAAGCCCGTAAGGAGGGTCACCAAAACGTTGAGGTCCGCGCGGAAGTCCAGGTCTCGCTTAACGGTAGACGAGCCCGGGCCATCATCGATGAAACGGTGGATCTTGCGGCCCAAAAACCGAGGCCCTTCAGCAGCGATCCCTGGATTCTGAAATGGTCGCCGAATAAGTAAATAGAGTCGGGGGTCCTGCAGGTATAGGCTCAGTTGGTTTCTTTCTTAGGCGATGACTTCTTCTCGGCGGCTCTGGGACTACCCTCCGCACTTACCACTTGCAAGCTCCTATTCCTCAACAGGGTGGTTTTTGATAAATTCTTCCGCCTGATCTTTTGGAACCTTGGAAACGCCCATATCGCCGTCCCTCTCATTTTGAAAAGATATGAAGTAGAAGCCTCCCTGCACCCCAACCACGCGCTTATAGTCCTTCATATCAGAGAAAGGCGCGGGGATCGGATTTCCTTTGGAGTTATAGCGTAACACTTTCGCTTTCTTGCCCATCATACGCTTTACCAGCAGGCATCCCTCCATATCTACTCGGATACCGTTAGTGTATGGGAAGTACTCGGGAAACACACCTGTCACTCTGGTCCCCGGCAAATCCTTTCTCAGCTTGTCCAGATGCGCCATGCCCACGGATTCATGGAAGGGATACCGCTCTCCCAGGTGGATTTCGTCCATGATCTGTTGCTTGCCTATGGAATACACGACAATCTTAGAGGAGTTGGGCAGCCGATAGTAAACTCGCTCTCCGTCTTTACTCACCGCTCGCTCGCCCCGTTCAATGTACAGAGGAACCACATGCTTCTTACCCGGCACAATCTTTCGGGCACGGGGCGCGTCCTCCATCCATTCCACCAGGGTCTGAGGGTTCTTTATGTCCTGGTCGTAATGGTACAGCCCCATTTTACTGGAACCCAGGCCCAACTTCTTGCCCAGCCAACCCGTGGCTGTTTTGTCCACCATTAGACCGGGCGGCAACCTAATCGATCGGCGATAGCTTCCGTCGATATTGAACACCTGGACCCACGTTGATGACAGTACATACAGCGCCTTATCAAAGATGAAAATTCTATTCGTCCGATCCAGTTCCCCCGGTCCAAGCCCCTTACGCGCAATAATCCGGCCTTTTACATCCCCTGGCTGGAACATCAAAATTCGATGCTCAAAACGGTCAAAGACAAAAAAAATGCCGTTTTCACTACGTGCCGTGGTTTTGTTGGTCAGCGGATGATACACATCTGTAGACGGCAAAACAACTCGCCCTATATCACAGTTCATCAGCCAAAAAAACAATAGTGCGGTCATATAACTTCTTACTCCTCTTTTCATTCCAAGTTCCGGGAAAGCCCCGCGAGAGGCCGAACAATGCCTCCCCCAAGGCTCATCCGGGAAGTCGCGCTGGTGAAGGACAAGATTATTTCTTCTTCTTAGTCACAACTTTCTTCGTATAGGCCCCACTGTACAACTTCAGCAAAAGGTCCAAATCTTTGGGCCTCATGGGCCCATGCATGGCGACCCGACACTTTTCATCCTTGTAGGTGATAACTGCAGGGAAAGTAACAATACTGTGCGGCTTTAAAAGCTCTGTGTCAACCATGAAGACATTGTTTTGTACACCGATGTGTTCCTTTGCAAAGGCCGCAGCCTCATCTTTTTCGCCTACAAAAATGTAGATTATGTTCATTCCTGTCATGTATGTCTTGATATTGGGCATCGCTTTTTTGCAGTAACCGCAGCTCGGCGCTAGAAAGAAGCAAAACCCTTCGCTCAAAAGTTCTTTCAGGTTGGTTTCTGAACCATTGCTCAAAGAGGTCACGGGTAAATCTAAAACTGGATCGCCTACGTTCACTTTCATGGGAATAGGGTCGCCCATGAAAATCAGAATGAATAAGAGTGTCATGCTTGTCTCCCCAAGGTTATGGATAGGTAAGGAAGTAAACGGCGTGGCCCATGCCACGCCATTTTATTTGGGCCTAGGGTTAGAGGTTGATCCAAGTTTCGCCATCTGTGCAGCTGGCTACGGAACCGTCGCCAACCGGAACACAGCAGATAATTGTTGTTGTGCCATCGTCCCAAGTTAGTTCAACTGTATCATGGCCTGACTTACAAGGACCGTGATGGAATGCAAGAGAGCCGGCACTCAGGAACGCCAATGTCATGAGGGAGCCAAAAAACTTTTTCATTTTTTCTCCTAACATAAGAATTTTTTTCAGAAGAAAGGATATCACCCCAGCAATTACACGTCAAAACTGCATTTCAATGAGGATGGCCTAGGTGGTGTTATCGGGGGGAGCCTTAAACCGGAGTTGTTTGGCGCAACTCTACATCTGAAAATTAATGCGATTACATTGTCGCCTAGTTGTGGTTAGCAAGTCAACAAGATAAGATTTCCTGCCGGTAAGATCGTCATAAAGCCGGAAAGCCCGTCTTTGTTCGGTAGTTGCGAATCGGGCTGTTGCTGCGGTTGGTCTTTGTCCTGTTGGGGCGTCGATGCAATACGGTGCGTCGGCGTGCAAATTTGCTATCTATCTAGAATTGCTAGCTTCGCGAGGCGTCCCGGGCAAAGGCCAAGCCCGGACGTTTGGCCCGTTGAACCCATTTTTGGCGGGCCGGCCCCCGCATGTCGCGTACCGGGTCTGACTAGTCGATGATTTCCCGGCCAATCAAGGTCTCGATCAGACCCTCCATTGTCACCAAACCCTTGAAACCGCTATATTTATCCAAAACCTTGGGCAAGTGATTCTGCTTGGCGATCAACCGATCGAAAAGCTCAGTCAACCTGGTGCTGTTCAACACCAATTTGGGCGAGGGGCATGTGATCGACCTACGCGGCAATCTGTTAAGAGAGGATGATTGTCCGACCCTGGAGTTTTTGAGCCGGCGGGTGGCGGCGAACAACGGCGTTCTACACTTGGAGCCGCAACGCGGCGATTTCGGCTTTCCGACCTATGATCAGTGGCCGGTCTATAATGTCCTGGAGATCATTTTTGGAACTATCTTGATTCCCGAACCGCTGCCATGTGATTTTTAGGCAGGGAAAGGTGGCCCGCGCTGGAAAATTGCCTCTCGAGAGTAGCGGACGCATTTGCCACGCCCGATCGTGACGTCCACGATAAACCGTTTTCGCTCCTCTTATCCATACGCCGGGCCGATTAAGGTCTTTCAAATTAGTTTTGACCCTCCGGCATAACCTGCTTACGGACAGGCGCCCGGCCGAGCCAACGCATCGCGCCTCTATCGGCAGCGAACTGTCCGGTTCGTGTCATGATTTGGTTTCGGGTATCCGATAAGAAAATTTGTCGGTGAGCCGATATGCACAAGCGGAAATACGGCCGGAAATTCTCGGCCCTGATTAACTCCATGGGAGAGCACCATGACCCTGGAGCGCTTGAACTACATTCAACGACCGGTCAAAGAGGCGTGCGGGGTTCCGTCTCGTTGGGAAGGATATGGTGTAGATGCCTTGGTCATAAGAGCGATACGTTTAATGATGCGAGCTGTCATAGGTCCGTACTGCCGTGTGTTTCTTCTGATGTTTCTGCCCGGCTTGGTGCAGGCTCAACAGGGCGATATTCGTTTTCAGAGGATCTCATCCGAGCAGGGGCTTTCACAGGTCACTGTCTCTTGCATGCTGCAAGATCAACAGGGTTTCCTTTGGATGGGTACCCTCGACGGTCTCAACCGCTTCGACGGCTATCGATTCGTGGTTTACAAACACGACCCGGATGACCCCGGTTCTCTCTCGGATAGCTGGATCCAGGCGCTGTCTGAAGACCGACAGGGAAACCTCTGGGTCGGTACCAGTAACCAGGGGCTTTGCCGTTTAGATCGTGAAACCGAAAGATTCACGCGCTATCAACACGACCCCGCCCGTGCCGGCAGCCTCAGCCACAACCGGGTCTTATCAATCCTCGTAGACCGGCAGGGCCTTCTCTGGGTGGGAACGGACGGCGGCGGCCTGAATCACTTCGATTCCCGAACCGGTCGATTTACCCACTATCGGCATGATCCCGCCGATCCTACCACCCTGAGGAACGACCGGGTCTTTTCCCTCGCGGAAGACCAACAAGGCTACATCTGGGCCGGGACCGCCGAAGGGCCGGTTCGGTTGGACCCGAAAACCGGCCGGGTGGTGAATGATCGCAACGATCACGCCCACCGCCTCGGATTGAGAGAGCGCCCTGTTCGCGCCATCATCGTGGGTGCGGACGGCTCGCTCTGGTTCGGTAGCGAAGGCGGCGGGGTCTACCGTTTCGACCCTCAAACCGAGCGGTTCCAACATTACCCCCATGATCCCGGGGATGCCGACAGCCTCAGCAGTGACCTGATCCTTTCCCTGATGGAGGACCCCTCCGGAATCTTGTGGGTTGGAACCAACGGCGGTGGTCTCAGCCGTTTAGACCTCCATACCCAACGGCTCACCGCCTATCGCCACAAGCCCTCCGACCCCGCAAGCCTCAGTGATAACGCGGTTCGGTCCATCATCCGCGACCGTGGCGGGATCTTGTGGGTCGGTACTGCTTCCGGCGGTCTCAACCGCTTCGATCCCTATAACCAACGATTCGAACTCTATCGCCACATCCCCAATGAGTCGAACAGTCTGAGCGGCAATTGGGTACGTGAATTCGAAGAAGACGATGAAGGGAATATCTGGATCGGCCTTTACGGCGACGGTTTCAATCGCTTCAACCCGGACACCCGTCAGTTTACGCATTACCGTCACGACCCGGACAACCCCGCCGGCTTGAGCAACAACAATGTCTACACCATCGAAGAGGACCGTCGGGGTATCCTCTGGATCGGCACCGCCGGCGGTGGTCTCAATCGCTTCGACCCGGACACGGAGTTGTTCACGCATTACCGCAACGATCCCAACAACTCTAACAGCCTCAGCAACGATCAGGTCTATACCATCGAGGAAGACCGGGAGGGCGCTCTCTGGATCGGAACCGCGGGCGGCGGCCTCAACCGTTTCCATCCCCAAGAGCAACGTTTCGAGGTTTACCGCCACGATTCCGCTGATCCCGCCGGTTTAAGCCACGATCAAGTGATGGCCGTCAAAATCGGTCGTGACGGAACGCCCTGGATCGGAACCTATCAGGGTCTCGACCGCTTCGATCGTCGCACCGGGAGTTTCGTTCACTACGGAAGCCTGCCCGACGATCCCCATGGTCTCAGCTACAAAACCATTCTGTGTATCGAGCAAGATCCCGACTCTGATGCGGACATCCTCTGGATCGGGACCTTGGGCGGCGGGCTCAACCGGCTGGACGTTGAAAGCGGTCGTTTTCGCAGTTGGCGGGAGAAGGACGGTCTTCCCAACGATTCCGTGTACGGCATCCTATTCGATGACCGGGGAAATCTCTGGATGAGCACCAACCAGGGTATTGCCCGTTTCGAACCCGCTTCCCAATCCTTCACTACCTATGACGTATCCATGGGTTTGCAAAGCAACGAGTTCACCACCGGTTCCTATCTCAAGAGCCGGGACGGCCGATTGTTCTTCGGCGGGCCTCTCGGTTTCAACATCGTCGACACGCAAAGCCTGAGCGGCGATTCCTATCATGCACCCATCGTCATCACCGATTTCCGCCTCTTCAATCAATCGGTTGCGCCCACTTCCAAGACGGCGGAAACGCCGTTGAAAAAACCCGTCACCATGGCACGAGAGCTCACGCTCTCCCACAACCAATTTCTCTTCTCCTTCGAGTTTGCCGCACTTCATTTCGCCCGTTCTCCCAGAATCCGCTATGCCTACAAGATGGACGGCGTCAACGACGATTGGATCGAGACTAACCCCGAGAACCGCTTCGCCAACTACATGAACCTGGACGGCGGCAGCTATGTTTTTCGCGTCAAGGCAACCAACCGGGACGGTCGTTGGGGTGATATTCAACGCATTTTGAAGGTCCGTGTCCTCCCACCGCCCTGGAAGACCTGGTGGGCTTATAGCCTCTATGCCCTGGTCCTTGCCCTCGCGGTCTACACCTTCGTGCGCTCACAACACAGGAAACTGGCCCATGAGCGCGCCGTCAACGAGCAACTCAACCAGATGGACCGGCTCAAGGGTGAGCTGAACCGCCGTCTCGAGGAAAAGGTGCGTGAACGAACCCAAGCACTTCGCGAAAAGAACCGCGAGTTGCAGGAGACGCAAAAGGCGCTCGTTGAATCCGCTCATGAGGCGGGTATGGGTGAGATCGCCGCTCACACCCTTCATAACATGGGTAACGCCATCAACAGTATCCATACCGCCGCCCAACTCATCCATGGAAACGCGGCCGACCGCAAGTGGCAGGGATTGTTGCACAAGATCGTCACTGCCATGGGTGAGCGGGAAGGCGAACTCGGCATCATTTTCACCCGGCACCCCAAGGCCGAAAAGACGCTTGCGGCCCTCAACGCTATTTGCAGTAATATCGACAAACAGAGCCTCGAACTGGAAGAGGAAAGCGACCGCATGCAGCAACGGCTCTTCGCCCTGAGGAAGGTTCTCCAGGAGCAGCAGCGTTTCACTTCCAGGCCTCCTTTCAAAGAGGAAATCGGCCTCAACGAACTGATCGAGGAAACACTGACCATGACTTCCCATCTCATCGGGGAAGGGAGGATCACGGTCCATCGCGATTTCGAACCTCTGCCCACTATTTGCCTGGAACGGTCCAAGCTCAAGCGGGCGCTCGTCTACCTCCTCGAAAACGCCTGCGAGTCCATCAGTAGAAAAAGCGACTCCGGCGCCGGCAGGATCACCCTGCGTACCCGGCACGACCATGGCGAGGTCATCCTCGAGGTAGCCGATGACGGCAGGGGGCCGGCGCCGCAACACCTCGAGAACGTCTTCCGCCAGGAGCTGTTTTCCAGTAAAGGCAGCCGGCAGCTCGGGCTGCATTATGCCGCCAACATCATGGCCGAAATCGACGGCACCATCCATGTCTTCAGCGAGGGGCTCGGCAAGGAGACAATCGTCCGACTTGTGTTCCTCCTCGACCAGGTAGCGGTCGTCGCAAAACCCGGGAAGTAAGTACGCAAAAATGCCTGACGGCTGAACCGCTGCCTTGTGTTTTTGAGGCAGAGAAACTGCCGGGAACGATGGAGCGCGGTTTTTTGCCTGTTGGTCAGCTTCCGGGAGATCGGGAACACTATCTACAGAACCTTGAAAAACCAACATCATAGGTGTTAAGATGAGTAATACGGAACTATTGGTTAGGGAAGGGCTAATGTAGTACATTGTTCCAATGCCCCAGTCTCATCACAGATGACAATGAGCTGTCTTTCAAGGAGGTTACGATATGTCTAACAAAATCATTATCGGCGTCCATGGGTTAGCCAATAAACCCCACCGGGAAGAGCTCGAGGACGGATGGAGGAAGGCGATCGAGGAAGGACTCGGTTCGACTCCCTTTCAATTCGAAATCGTTTACTGGGCGAAGTTCTTGTATAAGCACCCGTTGCACCGGGACAGCGCCTTCAGCTTCGATCCCCTTTACAACGACCAACCTTATGTACCCGCGGAACCCGGCGCCCTCAAGCGTTACAATGACGGGTGGTGGGATGCAGTCCGTGCCGAGCTCTCGGATATCATCGACACCCCGTTGGAGGCAGTACGCGATAGTTTGGGAACTTCCAGCTTGGGGAACTTTCTGCTGCGAAAAAAACTCCGCGATCTCCAGTTTTATTGGGATACGAACCGCATGCTCCAAAACAGTGAGGGAAAAATGGAGCCGGCCGCGGATGTGCTCAGAAACGAGTTGCGGAACACCCTTTTAAAATACAAAGATCACCAGATCTTATTACTGACCCACTCTATGGGAACAATCATCTCCTATGATGTGCTGAGAGATTTGGGGCGCGACCACGACCACTCTGATCTACGAATTCCTTGCTATATAACCTTCGGGTCACCATTGGGCTTGCCGATTGTCAAATCGAAGATTAAGCGTGAGCGGTGGGACAAAAAGCTACGCAGCCCCAGCGTGGTGGAACGATGGGTTAACTTTTCGGATAAAAAGGACCCGGTCGCGGCGGATACACACTTGAAAGGCGATTATGGCCCCAATACAAGGGGCGTGAAGGTGGAGGACGATCTCGTCTGTAACGATTATCCGGGGAACCCTCACAAATCCTATGGTTACCTGCGTACTCCGGAGCTTTCCGAAGCTATCGCTAAATTCCTCGCCTGAGAAAAAACCACCCTCCGGGAATACAAAAGTATTCCCTGTCGGCAGATATGGCTCTTGGACATGCCGCCTCTAACCGGCATGTCCACCTTTTTCTTAGAGCGCCCGCGCCCATGGGCATGAACTCCGTTACTCAAAGCAAATGCCGAATATTGTGGTTGGAGCCCGGATCATCTCCCGTCGTGCGACGCGGCCAATGGTTAGCAAAAACTTCCATCACCACAATCAGTGCAGGTTTTATTGCAGATACAAACCGTCATCCCACGGGTTGGTGGTGCTCCTCCTTCGAGCCCTTCTCCCTTCAAGGTGGTTACAAAACTTTGAACTCTCATGTCCGCTAGACTGATTTTTTCCTTGTGGCTCATGTTTACCCCTTTTATTTAAGGACTAAATGCTAATTAATAAATGGTCTTAATTTTAGAGTGTTTTAGAGGAGCGTGTCTACTCATTATTTCGCCGAAAGCATTTCCTGTAGGCAGCTGCCGTGAATTCCCTGCGTATGAAATTTGGAGCTTGCACGAGTGAGGATCTCAAGGTGAACCTGCCGGCGGCTGGATGTTATTTTCATCTCTCGTGCTATACTCTACCCATGTCTATCGGAAATACAACAGATCACACGATCTACCATGGGAAGGCAGTATGAATTGGATCATCATGTTAATCATCGGCGCCCTCCTTTTGGTGTGGGTAGCTGCTTGGACCTACCGCGCCATGCGCCGGGGCGCGACGCCTGAAGAGATCGAGTCAGCGGGCACGGGCGACGCCTGGCTGGAGGGAGTGCCCGGCGCCCGCTTACAGATGACACGGGGGATCTCCATTAAGGCGCCGCCCGAGACCGTTTGGCTTTGGTTGGGCCAAAACGGTCGTGGGGCGGGGTGGCACAGCTACGAGGCCGTGGACAACGGAGGCCGCGCGTCGGCGAGACACATTGTCAGTTGGATCCCGGAACCATGCGTCGGCGACGCTGCCGCAATCGGGTACCTCAGGCACTTGGAGCCGGGCCGAGAGCTTGTCTGGTGGGCTCCGGACCTTTCTTTCCTGGGAGCACGCACCTGGTCGGCGTGGGCGTACCGGCTCGTGCCGGAGGGTGACGGCTCACGACTTGTAATGCGGGTTGACGTTGCGGCGGCGGGCGCGATGAGGTTCCTGGTGATCCTGCTGCTCCCGCTGATCGACTCCATGATGGCATTGCGACAACTCCGCAACCTCAGGGACCTGGCAGAACGCCATGGAGCCCGGGGGGAGGACCCGGAAAACCCGGAAACCGGAAAGCGGGACCAATACCAACTGCATCACGTGATCTACGCCTCGGGGGAAGAGGCCGGCGTCCCCGGTAAGGAGAACGCCCGGAAGGCCCGCGATTGGGCGAAAGCAGCCGGAATCGTCTGATGTACTCACCTTCCAAAATGTAGCAGCTAGGTTTAAGGAGCTGGTTTTAGGTTGCTTGGGGAGGCGGCGCTTCGTATTTTCGAGACAGGCGACCCTCATCGGTTAGGGGCAAGGGCCTTTTTCAGGCGGAAAGGAGAAGAAACGCCCAAGATCGTCTTCCAGGCTCCGTTTTTGGCGATTCCGGCCTGAAATCAGGCAGGCTTGCGCCTTCGGAAAAACACTAGGCATTGTCCTCATGTGTTCCCGGGAACAATATCGTACCGGACGCGGACTTCTCACGCCTTCCCGGGAAGATTTGAGTCAATTCGGGTCAGCGGTTCATGTTTGACTTCGACGGAGTCCCGGGGTCCCCGCGATGTCAATTGGATGTGTTGAAAACAGTGGGGGTCTGTGTCATAATGTGGCCCACGCAACCCGAGTTAGTCACCGATATCGCCGGTCCGCCTTATATTTGACACTTTGGAGGACATCTTGCTTCGTTTTGCGGCTCTTTCTGTCCTGGCTATCTGTTGCCTCTCCTCGCTTGTCGCCCAGGAAATTGCGACCTCAGGGAATATGCGTATTGCCGATGTGCCCGTTACCACCCAGCACGGTCGCTCGTTACATTTTTATAGAGACCTGGTCAAAGGCAAGGTGGTCGCCGTCAATTTCATCTTTACCAATTGTCCCACCATCTGTCCGCCCATGGGCGCCAACTACGGCAAACTTCAGAAACTTTTGGGCGATCATGCCGACCGTGTCCGCTTGATTTCCATCAGCATCGATCCCAATACCGATACTCCCGAGCGGTTGAAGGCGTGGAGCGATCAGTTCGACGCCGCGCCCGGTTGGACGCTGGTTACAGGCAAAAAGCGCGATATAGAAACCCTGCTGAAGACGTTGAAGTCGTTTGCCGCCGATATCAGTACGCATTCCTCCACCGTTCTGGTGGGCAATGACCCCGCCGGGTTTTGGACGCGCGCCAACGGGTTGGCCTCGCCCTCGGAATTGAAAGCCGCCGTCGAGAAAGCGGCGGCCGTTGCAGCAACCGCGCCCAAGGGAGGTCCCCGATGAGGCTTGCCGCAACGGTCCTTTTGCTGTCGGCAACATACGGCTCAATCCTTCGGGCCCAGGAAACCCCGCCGCCCACCTCGCCGCATCCCTATTTTCCCGACACGCAACTGGTCAATCAGGACGGCAAAAAGGTCCGCTTGTATTCCGACCTGATCAAAGGCAAGGTGGTGGTCATCAACGCTTTCTTCACCACTTGCGAGGGTGTTTGCCCCGTGTTGACCGCCAACGTGGCCAAGATTCAGGACTGGTTGGGGGATCGCCTGGGTAAGGACGTGGTCATGATCTCCATTTCGGTGGATCCGGAAACCGACACCGTGGACAAACTGGACGCCTACGCCCGGCGTTTTAAGGTGAAACCAGGCTGGCACCTGCTTTCCGGCGACCCGGCAAATGTAGACTTTGCCAACAGCAAACTGGGTCAATACACCGAGATCAAGGAAGGCCACAGCAATATAGTCGTGGTGGGCAACGATCGAACCGGGTTATGGAAGAAAGCCTTCGGCCTGGCCGACGGCAAAGACCTGATCGCCGTGGTGGAGAGTGTCCTGAATGATAAGGGCTAGTGTGCTCTTGTTGTTCTGCGCTCTTTTGGGTTGGTCCGCCGATCCGCCGCTGACGCCGTCCGAGGAACGCGGAAAACAGATCTACCTGACCGGCAAAGGTATCGGCAAGCCGGAAATCCAAGCGGCTTTCGGCGTCGATGCGACCACGGTCCCCGGTTCCGTGATGCCCTGCGTCAATTGTCACGGTCACGACGGACGCGGGCGGCCGGAAGGGGGATTGGTGCCGTCCAATATCACCTGGACGCATCTCACCAAACCCTACGGCGCCTCACACGAGGGCGGCCGAAAGTTTCCCCCTTACGATTTATCCGCTCTGAAACGAGCCGTCACCATGGGATTGGATTCCGCCGGCAACAAGCTGAACCCCGCCATGCCGCGCTATATCATGACCCATGCCGACCTGGCCGATCTGACCGCTTATCTACAGAAGTTGGGCGAGCCGGTCGTCACCGGGGTGACGGACGACACCGTGGTTCTGGGTGTGGTCCTGCCTCCTGAGGGGCGCCCCGCGGGTCTGGCCGAAGTGATCCGAACCGCCGTCGACGCCGGGGTCGATCGCACCAACCAACAGGGTGGATTGTTCAACCGCAAGTTGACGGTTCGCTACGCCCATGCGCCGAGCGACCGAACCCGGCTGGCCGCGTGTTATCGCGATTTAATCGCAAAAGAACGGCCTTTCGCTCTTATTGCCAGTTATATGGTCGGCGCGGAGGAAAGTGTGGCCACCTTGTTGAAGGAACTGGGCGTACCCATGATCGGCGCCTTTGCCCTGTTTCCTCAAACCGGTTTCCCGGTCAACCCCTATGTGTTCTATGTAGAGACCGGCCGGGTTGATCAGGTGAGGGCCCTGGTGCGGTTCGCCGCTGAACGCACGGAAAAATCAAACAAGATCGCCGTCCTTCATTCCGATGACGACGGACGTCGCCTGTTGGCCGAAACCATTTCGCGCGAATGCCGCCTGGCCGGGTTCAGCCACGTGGAGAGCATCCTTATCACACCGCGGGACCTTCCGGCGCATGCCGGTGTGCTCAGCGCCGCCGGGATCGGGACGGTGTTTTTCCTGGGAAGAGCGGGCCGGGCTTTGACATTCCTGCGTGAGGGCGAGCGTCTGGGTTGGCATCCCACCTTCTTGGGTTTGCAAGACCTGGCCGATCCCGCGTTCCAGTCTTTAGCGGGCGCCGACAACATCTTTCTGGCCGCGCCTGCCATGGGGCGTCGTCTAACCGCCGAGGGCATGCAAACGATGCAACACTTCCGAGAGCATTATCGGGTACCCTCGGCCAGGTTTACCGATGCCCAGCTCACCGCCCTCGTTTCGCTGGATCTATTGAAGGAAGGCATTATCCGTACGGGCCGCGCCTTGACTCGTGAGCAACTGGTTACCGAACTGGAAAACCTCTACAACTGGACGACAGGTCTTACGCGCAAATTGCGCTTCGGGCCGAATCGTCGCGTGGGTACGCGCGGGGCTTATATCGTGCGCCCCGATCCCGTAACCAAAACCTGGGCCCTTGAGGGCTCTTGGATCGAACTGTAACCGCCTTGAGAACTATTTAGAGGAGATCACTCATGACACAGCAGGTTTCCGGCGTATGGACCGCATTGGTCACACCGTTCGACGATTCCGGCCGCATCGACCTGGATGCTTTTATCCGCATCCTTCACCGCCAGGCGGAGGCTGGTGTTCACGGGGTAATCCCCTGCGGGACCACGGGTGAGGCGCCCGCTTTGACCACCGATGAGAAGAAACAACTCATTCGCACCGCGGTCAACGAACTGCGCGGCAGCGAGACCCGAGTCATCGCGGGCACGGGCTCCAATAACTACGATATGACCTACGAGCTGTCGCAATGGGCTTCGGCCGAGGGCGTGGAGGGTATTTTGGTGGTAACGCCCTACTATAATAAACCCAGCCAGGACGGTTTGTTGACGCACTTCCGGTCGATTGCCGACGCCGTGGAATGCAGGGTGGTTCCCTATAATGTGCCCTCGCGCACCGGCGTGTGTTTCAGCGTAGAGACCATCGTTGCCCTGGCCGCGCATCCTCGCATCGTCGCCCTGAAAGAAGCTACCGGCGACCTGGGTTTTTGCAGCAATATCCAGGACCATCTTTTCGAGGCGGGTTTGCACTTGGATATCCTATCCGGTGACGATGCCACCTTTTTTCCCCTGGTTTGCGTGGGCGCCTCGGGGGTGATCAGCGTAACAAGCAACCTCTGTCCGGAGGCCATGATGCAGTTGTACCGGGCCGTATCTCATGGCAGCTTGGAGGAGGCCCGCAAACGGCATTGGGACCTCTATCCCCTGTTCCGGGACCTGTTCGTGGAATGCAACCCGGTGCCGGTGAAATTCGCCATGGCCAGGGCCGGTTTGATCAACGGCAAGGTGCGCCCGCCGCTGGCTTCTTTGACCTCTGTCAGCGCCGAGAAACTGGAACGGGCCCTGCGCCACTGCCGGGTAGAGGGGATTTCCTGAGCGGAGTTGGATGCGGATCTTTCGTATAAGTAGTTACCCTAACTGGTTTATGCTTCCTTAATCGTGTAAAATCGGGTGTTTTTGAACGATATCAGGAGGCATTGATCGTGAATCGGTGTTTGTCGGCCTTAGGATGTTTTTTATTAATCAGTGTTGCCCAGGCGGGCGAGAAGGGGGCCTGGTCGGATAAGGCCGAGCTTTCCGGCGTCTTCACCTCGGGCAACAGCGAGTCCAGTAACCTGGGCTTTAGCAATGAACTGGGTTGGCAGGGCGGCCCGGCGACCTTCGACTTCGATGTCAGCGCGGTGCGCGCGGAATCGGACGACCCCGATACGGGCGAGTCCAACTTAACCGCGGAAAATTATTCCCTGGGTTTGTTATATAACCGTAAGTTCAACAAACGTACCAGTTGGTACGCGGGCTTGGATTGGAAACAGGACGAGTTCGCGGGCGTCAAGAGCCGTACCGGCCTGAGTGCCGGTCTGGGTCATGACTGGATCGATACGGAAACTCGCAAATTCAAAACCAGCTACGGCGTAAAACAAGTCTCCCAGGAAGACGTCTTCGAGCCCGTCGATTACGACGGCGAATTCCTGGCTTTGAACCTACGCGTGGAGCATTTCCAAACCGTAACCAAGACTTCCAACTACGAACAAACCTTTGTGGCCGATATCAACGGCGAGGATAGCGAGGATTTCCGTGTGGATTGGAAACACGGATTTTCGGTAACGGTAAGTGAACGGGTGGCGATCAAGCTGGGCCTGAAGCTGATCTACGATAACCTGCCGCCGTTCGCGGACGATATTCGGCGCAAAGATGAACTGGATACTATTTTGACCACTTCGCTGGTGATCAATTTCTAAGGAGTCCGCATCATGGAAGAACTGTATGCACGATTGGAGCCTTATATCTGGCCGGTAGCCAAGGCGCTGGTCATCTTCATCGTCGGTTGGATCTTTTCTAAATGGGCCAATAAAATAACCCGTAAGTTGATTCACCGGTTTGATCCTACACTCACCGGATTCCTTGCCGGTATCGCCCAATACACGGTCCTGGCGATGGCGGTGATTGCCTCGCTGGCGGCCGTGGGCGTACAAACCACAAGCCTGGTGGCCGTATTTGCATCGGCGGGCCTGGCCGTCGGCCTGGCTTTACAGGGAAGTCTCGGCAACTTTGCCGGCGGCGTGATGATCCTCATCTTCAGACCGTTCCAACTGGGACATCGGGTCACGGCGGGCGGCCATTTCGGCGATATCGAGGACATCGGTATCTTCGCCACCACCATGGTCACCCTGCAGAACGAGACCATCATCATCCCCAACAGCGCCATTACCGGCGACGCGATCATCAACTACACGCAAAAGGGTAAACTGCGCTACTCGGTAGAGGTGGGCGTGGCCTACGGCAATGACATCGCCAAAACCTCCGAGGTACTGCTCGCCGGCGTCAAGAAAGCGGAACACGTGCTGGAAGACCCGGAGCCCGGCGTGGCCTTCGTCGGTCTGGGCGCCAGCTCGCTTGATTTCCTGGTGCACGTCTGGTCTACACCGGAAAACTATATCGACTTGCAAACAACGGCCAGGAAGGCATGCTACGACGCTCTCAACGAAGCGGGCATCGAAATTCCTTTCAGTCAATTGGTCGTGCACAAAGCGGAATAAATCATATTCCCCGGGCGCACCATCATCCCCTGATGAGCGCCCGGTTTCAAACCGGTTGGGTAATCGAGGTCAAGATCTCCCGGACGATGCGTTGCGGCAAACCTTCGCCCATGGGATCACCGGCGAGCAGGGTGCCCGTGTACATCATGCGGTGCCCGCAAACCGGCAGCGCCAGTTCGGAGACATCGTCGGGGATGACGAAATCCCTGCCGCGCACAAAAGCCAGGCCCTGGCAGGCGCGATACAACGCCTGACCGCCGCGCGGCGAAACGCCGACCTTGACGGCCTCGTGCTCCCGCGAGGCCGCGACGATGCGGTAGATATAGCCCAAAACCTCGTCCGAGACGTGGATTTCCTTGACCTGTTGCCGGATGCGGCGCAGGCTGTCCAAATGAACCTTGGCCGAGGTGGACGGATCTTTCAAATAGTCCCCGCGAATGACCTGCTTTTCGTAGGTCTCGTCGGGGTAGCCCAGGTGCAGGCGCATGAGGAAGCGGTCCAACTGGGATTCGGGCAAAGGGAAGGTGCCGTGATTGTCGCGGCTGTTCTGAGTGGCAATGACGAAGAAGGGATCGGGTAGTTCGGTAGTTTTGCCGTCATGGCTGATCTGGGCGTCGTGCATGGCCTCCAACAGGGCGCTTTGCGTCTTGGGGTTGGCGCGGTTGATCTCGTCGGCCAGCAGCACATTCGTGAAGATGGGGCCGGGTTGGAACTCGAATTTGGCCGTGGGTTGGTGGAAAACGGTTACGCCGATCAAATCGCCGGGCAACAGGTCACTGGTGAATTGCACGCGTTTGAAGTCGGCCTCGATACACATCGCCAGGCTTTTGGCCAGGGTGGTTTTACCGACACCCGGCACGTCTTCGATAAGGAGATGACCCTCTACAAGTAGACAAGCCAGGGCGTATTCAAGCGGCTTGCGCTTGCCCAGCAGGTATTTTTCCAACACCGAAAGAATGTTCTGCGCCTGTTGATAATCCATATCGGTCACGCTCACTCCCTCAAATAAGAATTCGTCCGTTTAAAACCAGTTTGGTCATGGGTTTACCCGCGAAAAAACTCTTCAGGCCCTTCTTCAGGCAACGGCCAATGTCTTCCGCCCACAGATACTCATCTTGTTCGGCATCCAGCACCAGGGACTGGAGTGATCCTTCCAATGCTTTGGCGGCCGCGCCGGGATGTAGTTCCGCCAGTCCGTGGGTTTGGACCTGGAAGTCGTAGAAGCCTTCGTCCGGTCGCACATTGGCTGAGACCAACACCAGACCGCTGTACATCATGTCCTTGCGCTCCGAAATGGTGCGGCGGTCCAGCGGCAGGTTCTGGTTACCGTCGATAGGCACCATGCCGATTTCAATCTTGCCGATACAACGAGCCTCGCCGGCGGACAGTTCGATGATATCGCCGTCTTCGATCAACAAGACCTGTTGGTGGTCCAGGGTCAGACTTTGCAGCCAGTTGTGATGGGACAATAACTGGTGGAACTCGCCGTGAATGGGGGCCACCGAGCGCGGCTTCACCAACGAAAGCATGTAGGCGATGTCCTCGCGGTAACCGTGCCCTGAGGTATGGACCGAGGTCCCCTTCTCCATGATCACGCGCACGCCGTCCCGTTGCAGGTCGCTACCCAAAAGCATGATCCGGCGTTCGTTACCGGGAATGGTCTTTGACGAGAAGATCACCAGGTCGCCGGCTTTGAAGGAGACGCTCTTGAAACCGGTTCGCTGGATTCGCATCAAGGCCGAGCGTTGTTCCGCCTGTGAACCGGTGACCACGTAAATGATCTGTTCATCCGGCAGCTTAACCGCTTCCTCCACGGTGGTGAAGACACCGGGCCAGTAGGCCATATAGGCGGTTTCCAGACTCATCTGGAAATGTTTGTGAAAGCTTCTACCCACGAAGGCGATCTTGCGGCCCGAGTTGCGCGCAATGTGTTTCAGGCGTTTGATGCGAGGCATGTGGGACGAAAAGGTGGTTAGAAATACGCGGCCCTTTGCGTTCAGGATCAGGTCTTCCAGGTTGGGCACGATCTCGAAATCGCTGGGGCAGAAACCGTCCTTGGTGGCGTTGGTGGAATCCATGATCAACAGGTCGACACCCTGCTCTCCCAACTCCTTGAAACGAGCCGATTGGAACGGATGATTGTCCTCCGGCAGCGGATCCACCTTGAAATCGCCCGTGTGCACCAGGGAGGCGTCCGGTGTTTGAATAAACAGGGCGGCGGCTTGCACGATAGAATGCGTTACGCCGACAAACTCGACGCTGATATCGCCCACGGTGATCGGATCGTTCAGGGCGCATTTGCGGTAATCTGCCTTGATATTGTCATAGTCCAACGACTTGCGCACAATACCGGTAGTGTAGGGCAGGGCGAACAAGGGAACTGGATACCTGGCCATCAGGAAGGATAAGCCGCCGATATGGTCCTCGTGGCCGTGGGTTAGGAAAACGGCATCCAATTGGGGAAAGTTTTGCGCGAAGAGTTCCATATCGATAACGTAATAGTCGACACCGGGATGGCGGTTGTCCGGCGGGAACATCAAACCGAAATCTACCAGAATAGTAGTCTGCTCGGTTTGAATAACGGTGGCGTTGGCCCCGAACTCGCCTACGCCGCCCAGGGGGATTACCCTTGTCCGTCCCCCGGTTGTCTCACTCATCGCGCCCCCTCTACCTGACGAAACCAGGCCGCGTAGGCCGCCGGTTCCAGGTTCTCCGGTCGCGCCTTGGGGTCCAGTCCACAAGCTGTTAGTGATTCTAGCAAAGTCTGGGCGCTCGTCCAGTCTCCCGACCACTTTTTAAGCCTGGCGCCCAACATTTTCCTACGATGCGTAAACAAAAAACGCACCAATTGAGAACATCGCGACAGTTCATTCAAGTCCAACAGGGGTTCCTTCAAGCGTCGCAGGCGAATCACAGCGCTCATCACCTTGGGCGGCGGGAAAAAGCTGCCCGGTTTCACGTTGAAGGCCATATCGATATCGTAGAACATGCGACATAGTACGGAGATGGGACCGTAATCCCGGTTATCCGGCGCGGCGCGGATGCGGTCGGCCACTTCCTTCTGGTACATGAGGACCATGGTCGGAATGCGGTCGGAAGCCTCCAGCAAACGGGCGGTGATGGGCACGGATACATTGTAGGGAAGGTTGGAGATGACGCGAGTTTCGCCTTGAATGACCCGCTCCAGCGGCACATCCATGAAATCGGCCTCGATCAGGGTGATCGGCGGTTCGAAGCCGTGTTCCTCGAGATGCGCAATCATATCGGTATCCGGGTCGACCGCGGTCAACCGGTAACCGCGTTCGTGCAGGGGAAAAGTGAGCGTTCCCGGGCCGGGTCCGATTTCCAGTACGTGATCGCCCGGAGTAGCTTCCAGTGCTTCCACGATGCGTAAAACAATGTGTTTATCTCTAAGAAAGTGTTGGCCCAGGTGCTTTTTGGGTTTCATTAAGACGCCCGTCACTTCGTCTCAAGCCAGGGTAAGACGTAAGATCGTCGCGTCGTCGAGATCGCGCCAACCCAACCGGCTTGTCAGGGTTTCGAAGAACAGACCCTGCCCCACTTTATCTCCCAAATAGGGATGCTGTTCCATGATATTGTCCAGGTGTAACTCTTCATCCTCTTCCGCGGGAAGACCGTCAATAATGCCGTCCGTGTAGAGGAACAGCGCCTCACCCGTGGTGAAATCGTGCTCAAACCATGTGTCTTCCATACGAAAGGGGAAAAGGCCCAGGGGAAGGCCGCCCCTGCGACGCATCTTGTAATGACCGTCCGGATTACGCAGAATAGGGTACTCATGTCCCGCGCGGAAGTAAAGGATCTTGTGCCGCTGTATATCCAGATGACAGAAAATCATGGTTGTATAGTGACCTTTGTTGCCGAACTCCTTATGAATCAATTTATTGAGCAGCGGCACCAGTTCTTCGGGCGAATCGATCGTGCTCAGAAGCGCCCTGGCCGCGGTGCGTACTGAAGACATCAGTAAAGACGCGGCCAGACCGTGGCCGCTGACATCGCCCAAAATCAACAACCGTTGCGTTTCACCGAACTCCAGGACATCCCAGAAGTCACCGCCGACCTGGCTCACCTGGCGACTCTCACCATGCAACAGGAAGGGACCGATACGGGAAGGCAGTTCGGGCATCATATGGCGCTGCAGGGTGTGGGCAATCTCCAGTTCCCGGTTCATGCGCACGTATTGCAGCTGTTCTTCGTACAGTTTTGCTTTGTTGATGAATACCGAGATGATTGCCGCAATCAGTTGAATCAAGCGGAGATCGGTTTGCTTGAATTTACCCTGGCGCTTGTTCAACACCTGAAGCACACCGATCAACTTATCCCCTGCATCGATAGGCGCCGAGATGATATCTCGGGTTTTGAACTGAGCCCGGGTATCCACCAGATCACTGAAGACCTCGTCACGAGTGGTATCATTGACCAGGAAGGCCTTGCGGTTCTTGACCACCCAGCCCACCACGCCGATATTTGCGGGAACCACCAGTTTCTCCAATCGGGCGCGCACCTCGTCGCTTTCAGTGGTGATGTAGGCGAAGCGATAGTTCTCATCGTCGGTGGGCACCAAAATCGAGGCGCCGTCTGCCTCGAACAGGGCGCAGGTCTTGTCGGTTATGGCCTGGGCTACCTCATCCAGATTAAACTTCCCGGTCAGAATTGCGGCAAACTCATTGAGGAAATTGATGAAGTTGGTAGAGCGGATGGAACCGAGCCGGGGGTGATCCGATTCGGTGCGAAAAGTGGCCAGACCCGTGGCAACAGCCAAGACCAACTCCTCGGAATACGTGGCCGGGACAGTGACGAACAGCCCCCTGCCGCTAACCCCGCGCAAAATGATCTGGCCGCGAAGTCGATTGGGCGGCTCTATCTCGGGATAATCTTCGGCCAAAAGGTAATTGACTTGCGATCTTTTGAGAAAATCCAAGGCCAGGTGCCAATTGGGGAAGGTACTGATGTGTTTCAGGATGATATCCAAAGCCCCACCTCGGCGCGTATCCTAGCAAGGCTTGGCGAGTCTGGCAATCGACAATCGGGAATGCAACAGCTTCCGATTTGCATTGAAAAGAAAGAACGATGTTAAAACATCTTCGAACAATCGACTCTTTATGCGGCTCAGAGGGTTGTTTTATGCGCCGACTTTCCTTGATTTTTCGAGCGAGGATCGCAACCTTCAGGCGCCCAACTCCAATTTGTAGCCCACGCCGTAAATGCTCATAATCAGTTCACGGCCCGGCAGCGCCCGGCCCAGTTTCTTACGCAGGTTTTTGATGTGACTGTCGATGGTGCGATCGCTAACATCGCGGAAGTCGTCGTAGATGGCGTCCAATAGTTGATCCCTTGAGAAAACACGGCCCTTATTCTTCAGCAAATAGTTCAAAAGATTGAATTCGTTCGGCGTCAGGGTAAGCAGTTGTCCGCCGGCGCGAACCTCGCGACGGTCGAGGTCAATGACGATAGGCGACTCGGCTTCGAGTTGGTCGGGGCCGTTGAAACGGCGCAGCACGGTTTTCACCCGGGCCATGACCTCTCGCGGGCTGAAAGGTTTGCAGACATAGTCATCCGCGCCGAGTTCCAGGCCCAGCAGTCGGTCGATTTCCTCGACCCTGGCCGTTAGCATAATAATGGGTACATCAGAAAAGGCCCGTACTTCTTTACAGATAGTCATGCCGTCCTTGTTGGGCAGCATCAGGTCCAGGAGAATCAGGTCGGGACGTTTACCTTGAATGGTGGGAACGGCCGCGGCGCCGTCGTCGACCCAGAAACCCCGGTAGCCGGCAGCTTTCAGGTAGTCCAGCAGTAGTTTGGCGATTTTTGGCTCGTCTTCAACCACCAGAATCTTTTGTGTCATACTTTGATCCTCTGCACGGGAAAGGTAACGCGCATCTCCACACCGCCGATCGAGGCAGGACGCGCTTCGATGTGACCCTCGTGGGCCTCGACTATATTCTTACATATGGCCAGGCCCAATCCGGCACCGCGTTTTTCCCTTCGACCGCTTTCACGAGTACGGAAATGGCGTTCGAACAATTTGGCGCACTGCGCCGGTTCTACGCCGGGTTCCGTATCGGCCAGGCTGATGGTCAACATGTTCTCTTCAGACAGCACCGCTTTTACTTCCAGGCGACCTTCCGGGTCGGTGTAGCGGCAACTGTTCTCCAAAATATTGGTGAACAGTTGTTGCAATCGGCCTTGATCGGCTTGCATTTCCACCTCGAAGCTGTCGTCAGGTTCGTAAACCAACTCCAGTTCGTGTTGAGCCAGGCGGCCTTTGAAAATGCCCAGGGTGCGTTCCAATATTTCCAGCGGATCGATCAGTTCTTTTTTATAGTTCAGGGCGCCCATATCGGAAAGGGACAACTGGTAGAGATCGTCCACCAGTTTCGACAAACCCAAAACTTCGGTATGCAGCGATTCAAGCGTTTCCTCGTCGACCCGGCGAACGCCGTCGCGCAGGGCCTCCACCTCGCCACGCAACACAGCCAGGGGCGTGCGTAACTCGTGGGAGATGTCTGCTGTCCAACGACGGCGGGCGTCCTCGCCCTCTTGCAACGCGTGCGCCATCTGGTTGAAGTCTTGAGCCAGGTCGCCGATTTCGTCGCCGCCGCCAATTTTCACCCGGGCTTTGTAGTCGCCGTTGGACAGCTTGCGGGCAGCCGCGGCCAGTCCGGAGGCGCGCCGCGACAGATGGCGCGCCAACAAGATCGAAACCAGGGCCGCCAACACGAACATCAAACCGGTGGTCGCGTAGAAGAAACGGGACTGGCGGTTGAGAAAGTTCAGGCCGCGACCTTCTTGAACCTCGCGCAGGGGCGCCACCGCAAGGTGACCTATGGTCTTGCCGTTCAGTTCGATGGGTTTCAGGGTGACGTCATCATCCGGCGGGCCTCTGGCGATCACGGGTTCCATGTCGGCGTCATAAAGGGTCAGCCGGCCTCGCAAATGGTCTCGCCTGGGCGGAGGCGGGCGTCTCCCACCGCGACCGCGCGTGTCATGCTCACCGTCCTGGTCGAGGGTTTCTTGAGTATCTTCCCGGGGTACCGGCGGCGGATCGTTGCGTTCGTATGGGTCCCGGTCCGCGGGCGGGCCGTAATAGCGGTTATCGGGCGGCGGGTTGTCGCCGCGGGGTGGTCGTCTTCGCGGGCGCTCTTCATCCCGGCCGGTTTCACCGGGGGAGCGTCGGGGCGGCGGACCGTCAAAGCGGTCACCGCCACGACCGTCGCCGTAGCCGCCGCCCGGGCCGCGTCTTCCGGGTCCGCGTCGCCGGGGAGGGCCGTCTCGTCTCTGCCGCCGTTGCTTCCAATCGTCTAAGTTTTCGCCGCGGCTCAAAGCAAGGATTTGCTCCCACTCGCGATGGTTGCCTTGTAAGGGCTCCCACCCTCCCCAAAAGCTGTAACGACTCTTTAATATGCGAATCAATTCTTCGTGCTGCTCCAGGTCCAACTGGTTCAGGTATTCCAAAAAACCGCGGTCCAGATTGATCTGCAACAGCACCGCCAGCAGCACCAGAACCGCACCGCTGGTGGCCAACATGGCCAGGAATAATTTGTAGACGATTTTCAAACGCACTATTTCACCCGCAAGAGTCATGACTGACTATAAGGAAGCATGCTTGCTACGTCAAGGCGCGGCTCTTGGAGTACTATAGATGATAACTAAGGAGAAAATATGGAGAAACCTCTTAAGCGAGGCGCAGCGCCGGCGAAAATTGCGGGTATCTTATTCATCACAAAGGCTGAGGACGAAAAGAATAGATCATACGAGAGCGTCATTTCTGCAGACTCCGAGTAATAGTTAAATGATCAGTTACATGACTAGTACTGTTAACATAATAAACATTTTTTCAACGTTGTTGTTTTTTTCTTTGCAGCAAGAATGAAAAGTTGATACTATTTTGAGTACAAGGTCGCATCTTCCTTGGATGGGGGGAAACCATTTTTTATTATCGTGCCGGGTGGTCCGGCATGTTATTTGAGAGGATGGCAATGTTTCGCCGGCACAGTATGGCTGCTTTTCCGCGTCGAAGCCCTTCTGCACCACCCTTTGGTGGTTTTAGATCCCCATTATCCCCATTGCTGTATACGCCCCCGACGATCCTTCCACGACCTACCGGTCTGGAAGTACCGATCTCAAGCCCCCCACCTGCCACCCGATCCTATCTATGCCGGACCGGGATCGGGGCGGCATGGCTTGAGGCGCTTGGGGGATGATCCGATCAAGCTCTTCCCCTCAGAGTGGATCATCCCCCTTTTTTCCTTTGCGAATGCTTTTTCAGAAGACAACTCATGACGGAGTCCTTGGATAAAATCCATTTCCCAAACGGGTTAATGATCCTGTCGGCCTCGCCCGATGGTATGATACGCCCCGCGAGATGATGTGGTTTTTCTAGGGAGATACCCATGAGACCGTCCCCGCTTCGGCAGGCACTGACCGAGACAACCGAAAAGGCGCTGGCCAAGGGAGCGCTACGCACCATTCCCACGCACTTCGATTACTTGGAACAGGACGGCGTCCATTTCCTGGTGCGGGTGCTCGACAACCTGGCGCGCAAGGACAAGGCCAAAAAGAAACAAGATGCGAAGGGCCCGGATTTCAATCCGTTTTTGCCTTATGAGCAGGATTTGTTCGTTGCGGACCTGGGGCCGGCGCATGTGGCCTTGTTGAACAAGTTCAATGTAGTCGATCATCACCTGTTGATGATCACCCGCGATTTCGAACACCAGTCCGAGCTGTTGACCGCCGCGGATTTTTCGGCGCTTTGGGCATGTCTGGCCGAAATCGACGGTCTGGCTTTTTACAATGGCGGCCTGGAGGCCGGCGCCAGTCAAAAACACAAGCACCTGCAACTGGTTCCGCTGCCGTTGGTAGATCGCGGCCCGGCGGTTCCCATCAGTCCGCTATTGCCCGCGGACAATGAGCGGAGCGATCGGCTGCCGTTCGAGCATCGGTTTGCACGAATGGCAACGGACAGGCAACAACCGGAACGAGCGGCGGACGAGATGTTTGAACACTATCACCGGGCCATGCACAACCTGGGTTTATGGGGAAACGGTAAGCGCCAGGCCGGTCCGTATAACCTGATCGCCACGCGCGAATGGATGATGGTGGCGCCGAGAAGTCGCGAAAGTTACCGGGGCATTGGGGTCAACGCACTTGGTTTTGCGGGCACCTTGCTGGTGCGCAACGATGAAATGTCGGCCTTGTTAAAAACCATCGGTCCTCTCGATCTACTGGCCGAGGTGGGCATTCGGTCAAACTGACCGTGTGATGTACCGGTCGATCCACACGCTTCTAGACGTTCAAGGCCTTTTTCAGGAAGGCGCCGATGTGCTGGATTTCCTCGGGGCAGACGGAGTGCGGAATGGGGTATTCATGCCACTCCACGTCAGCGCCCGCCTGGAGCAAGCCGTCTCGGGTCATGGTTCCCAGCGGCATGGGCAACATGGGATCATACATGCCGTGACCGAGGAACATGGGGATGGAAAGGGCGTCCCGGTTCATTTCCGCCTCGGTTTTTTCGTGCAGGGGCATGTAGGCGGACAGCACTACCAGCGCCGCCAGTTTTTGCGGATAGCGAAGTCCGGTATACAGGGCCATGGCGCCGCCCTGGCTGAAACCGGCGAGGACGATGCGGTCGGTAGGTACACCGTGCTCGTTTTCTATGCGAATCAAATCGGAGATCTGTGCGGCCGAGGTGATAATTCCCTCCTCATCCTGGCGTTTGCCGCCCAGTTCCATGATGTCGTACCAGGCGCGCATGACCATACCGGCGTTGATGGTGACCGGGCGCATGGGCGCGTGGGGAAAGATGAACCGCACGGTTGAAGGCAGGCCGAGGTATGGGGCAATGGGCTCGAAGTCATGACCGTCGGCGCCCAGGCCGTGCATCCAAATTACCGATGCGGTTGCCCCTTGCTCAGGCCCTATCTCGATCGTTTCCAATGGTTCCAAGTTACCGCTCCTCTCCAAAAAGATGACGCCTGAAGATTAACCCAAATCGGTGGGCGAATAAAGTATAATGTAGCTGTCTTATCCCTTCACAACCCTCCAGCATTATTATTTTTTTGAAACAGACAAGAGGAGTAGCCCATGTCGGAAAAACTCAAACTTCTCGGCGGCCAGCTTTTACAGAGATTGCTTCCCGATGAATTGCAAGGAACCGTCGGCGACGGCGGCGGCACGTATTTAGATGAAACCGAAGACTTCAGCAAGGAATTTACAATTGGCGAATACGGCATCGATACCGGCGGGAACATCACCGCGAAGGCCGGTACCCTGGCCAAGGATTCCGGCATCAAACCCTATGGTGATGAGGAGATCAAGGCGCCGGACAGTCAACGCATCGCCTACCTTACCGTGGATCTGGGCGCCGAGGCCGGCGGTGACGCCTCGGTGTCTCAAGGCATCGCAACCCTGAGCGGCGAATTGGATTCCAATGCATCGGCATCATTCGCCCGCTATGACCTGGTCAGCCCCGATGATGAAAACCTGGAGGTGGCAACGGACCTTATCAAAGATTTTGAAATCCCCGGCACCATCGATTTAAAGGACCTGAAGGACGAGATCATCGTCTATGCCTACAAAATGGAAATGGATCTGGGCCTCAGCCTGACCCTGGGTTATGAAAAGAATTTCGAAGAGCAAATCAAGTTTCTCGAGGATCTGTTCGAGGATGCCGGAACTTCCGGTTTGGAGCCCTTAACGGCCGAGGTCAAAGCAGATCTGAAAGCGGGCCTGGGTTTCTCCCTGGCTGACAACTTTCAATTAACCATAGGTAACGTGTGGGACAAGCCCGGCTGGGTTCGCTTTAGAGTGAGCCGAAAAAACGAAAAGAAAATGAGCTTCTCGGCCGAGTTCAACCTGTCGGTCAGCTACGATTTGGGCAGCGGTTTGGAATCCATTCTGGATAATGTCCTTGAGTTGGATGCCGTGCAAAAGGTGCGCGGTTACATGACCGAGGTTGCGGATAAACTGAAAGATATCGGCGACCTGACCGTAGATGACCTTAAAACCAAACTGGATGATAAGATTGTCACCTACATTCGCGATGATCTGGGTCTGGACTCCTTTATTCAAAACTCCGCCGACCTGGCCAAAGTAGTTAAGTATGCCGATCAGGTCGTACAAGCCTACGACGGCATTGACGAGCGCTTGGAAAGCCTGTGGAACGATCTGTTGTTGAAAGCCGATTTGGGCGAGGACAGCAAGGCCCGCCGGGAGTTGACCAAAATCACCCAGTTGGATACCAGCAGCGGCGACGCCTTCTTCACCCAGGTTCTGGGCTCCGATTACACCGACGCGGTAGAACTATTGGAAACCCTTATCGGCAATAGTGTCGAAGATCTGGTCACCAAGGCTTGGGAGGAGGTCGAGCCCCTGGTTACCAAGGCCAAGAAATATGCGCAACAAGCGGTCGATTTCTTGAACAACGCCCCTACCGATGTGGCTGAAAAAATTTATGCCTACGCCAGGAAGACCGGTGTCGCCGGTGTCGTTGACTGGCTTCGCGAGAATGCAACCTCGGTTGATGCCGTTCAAAACGCGGCCGATGAAGCCGTTGCCAAAACCGTATCCAAACTTACCGGTAAGCTGATCGACAAGATCAACCTGGATGACGTCAAAAAGGTACAGGCATGGGCCGTTAAGATCGCCGCTAAAATTGACGACATCAACGATTTCGATACCAAGTTACGCGAAAAGCTCCAAAAACTGAACGGCGATCTGGGCGTCAACATGACCCTGGAAATGGCGCGCTCCACCAGTCGGGAAGCACTGCTGGATATTGAACTGGAAACCGCTGACAACGGTATTGAAAATGCCTGGAAGGCCTCCCAAGGTGTCCACCTGAACGCCTTGCTGGCCAACCTGCCGGACCCGGATGATGACGATGATAATGAACTGCCCTACCTGATTCGCGAATGCGCCTTCACCACTACCCGTATTCGCTCCAGTGCTTGGGGCCTGATGCTCTCCGGCATTTTGAACCTGGAGAAGGAAACCAAAAGCATTCGCACGAGTTCGGCCACGGTTCAGATCTCCCAGGATGGTGACACGATCACGCGGACGGGTGAATTCAGCGGCAGTCTGATTCGTGGCATCAAGGTGAAGGACAGTTACGACTGGTCCGGCGGGCTGGCTCTGGTAGGCAGCGGCAAGGACACGGGCGAAACCAACCCCAACGAACCCTTTTCGAATCTGAGCTACCTGCTCCGTTTGACGACGGAGCGTACCGATCAGAATACCACGCAAGCAGAAATCGCGGATATCGGCAGGCTGTTGCAGAAAATGGGCTTCCTGCCCGACGGTACGGGAATTCCCGCCGGTTTCACGCCTGGATGCATCAGCAAACTGGCCGTGAAGATCGATGCAGGCGGCGATATGGCCCAAGCCTTCTTCGCGGCAGGTCCCTGGGAGGAGACGGGCGCCGCGGGAAGCGTGTATTTGCCGGCCGGCAAGCATTGGATCGAATACGGGGTCGATCAATCGACCGATCCGCCGATTGCTTCCGCACTGGTTTCCTTTATGGATTCCTCCGAATACACCAATCTCTTTCCGGGCCATGCGCGGGAACTCAACGGTATGCAGTTCCCGTTACCCGGTACGCCCAACGGAATTCGCAACCTGAGGCAAGGGGAGGCCTTTGCCGCGGTAAAATTGAGTGAACGCGCGGTCAAAGGGCCCGAGAAATTCGCCGGTATCTCGTTACCCGCCTCGGCTGAACGCGGTGCGATCTTCGATCTGGTCACCCGTTTTGCCACGGCTTCAAAACGCGCCAACGTGACCCAGTGGCCCAGCCCCTTGTTCATCTACTGGCTGGTGCGCGAGCGCCTGGAGCAGTTGGGCAAGTGGGATACTTCACATATCAAGGGCCTGGCCACGCTACGCTTCTTGGACGACACTCAGAAGGTACTGGGTTCGCACGCGTGGACCATCGGCCAATCATCCTGAACGCAAATTGAAGGGGCCGGTTCACGGTTATTGCGAACCGGCCTGCTTCGATCCCAAAGAAAAAACGGCGCCCTCGCGGGCGCCGTTGATTGGGCGTGCGTGCCGTTTCCGGCTGGGAAATAAGTTACTCTACCCAGGCGCGGGCGCTGACTGTATCGCCTTCCAGGGTCAACAGGTCTTGACCGGTCATTTGCGCCAGTTCGTTCAACAGGTCACCCGAGCTAAGGTCGCCGTAGCTGAAGAGAAGGTCGCCCAAAGCCAGGGGGAAGGAAGCGGTGACGGCTTCGCCGTTATCACCCGTGGCATCGACTTTTACGTGGGTTTCAGTGGTGGTTACCTTCAAATAGGTGTCCTCGGAATTGATCTCCAAATACTCATTGGGACCGGCCGCGCGAACTTCATCCCATACAGCCTTGAAGTCGATGTCCTGATCGTTCAGTTCCACCTCGGCAACGGCCTCATCGATTTTTTCGGTGAAGGCCGCGAGTAGGGAAAGCGGG
This sequence comes from Acidobacteriota bacterium, assembly GCA_030066195.1. Lineage (GTDB taxonomy): Bacteria > Acidobacteriota > Holophagae > Acanthopleuribacterales > Acanthopleuribacteraceae > JASJCB01. The sequence continues at coordinate 6,778 of JASJCB010000072.1, read as the reverse complement.
ATGCGAAGCTTGACCTCGGTCGGTGTTTCATTCGAAGTTTCTACCATTTCGAAGCGCAGGAATTTAGCGGCTTCGGCGGCGGTGAGCGTGGGCAGGAAGAACAGGGCGGTCAGTGCGGCAACAAATACTTTTTTCATGTCGAGCCTCCGTGCGGGTCGTCGTTTCGTCATGTCGCAGGTTGAAACGGAGCGTGTTGAAAAGCGGTTTATTCGAAAACTGAAAAAGTGCCGGAGATACCCTAGAGAATGAAGCGGCTCCTTTACTGTGTACTTCGTTCAACCTTTTTGAGAGCAGTTAGATACCCGGGTCTTGGATGGAGTTGTCACACGAAATGTTTTTTGTGTCGTCAGTTGGAAAATGCCGAAATATCGAATCTCCTTTTGGGCTCGGGCCCGGCAATCGTAGATATAAAGCTATATGCTATGTGTTAGAATTTGCCTTGTAGTACAAACTATCGAGGAGGCTCTGGTTTCCGTGGATGAGAATGCCAGTACCCTGATTCCGGGAAGAGGCAAGAAGGCGGAGGAGCCCACCGTGTCTCCGGCCCTTACCTTGATCGCGCATCCCGATACCACGCGCATCGGTGAGGTCGCCCTTCTGGCTCCTTTGAACAGCGGCTGCGATGTCCACCTCTCCAGGGTGGAATGCGATTTCAAACCTCCTGACGGCGCCTGGAGCAGGCCGCTTGCCGATCCCTTTCTCAGCCGCGAGCCCATTGCTTTCTTACCGGCCGGTTTAGGCGGTGTTCGCCTGGTCAGGCTGCGATGTAAAACGCTGATCGAGGTGGTCGGGCAGCCTGACCAGAGAGACTGGTTGTTCAGCATCGAACAGTTGGCCGCCGGGGTCATCATCGTCCTGGCCGAACGCATCGTCTTGCTGTTGCACCATATGCGTACCCGTCGGCAACTGCCGCCGGAGGTGCCGTCACTGGTCGGTTTCAGTGACGGGATCTTGTTTGTTCGGGAAGAAATTACCAAGGTGGCGGATCTGGATACGCCCGTCCTCTTGCGCGGCGCATCCGGCACCGGTAAGGAACTGGTAGCCCGGGCGATTCACGACGCCGGGAAACGCAAACGCGCCTTCGTCAGTGTCAACATGGGGGCCGTTCCCGCGTCCCTGGCCGCTTCCGAGTTATTCGGCGCGGTGAAGGGTTCGTTTACCGGTGCGGAACGCAACCAGGAAGGTTATTTCCGCGCGGCCAGGGGCGGAACTCTCTTCTTGGATGAGATCGGCGAGGCGCCCCCTGAGGTTCAGGTGCTTTTGCTGCGCGCCCTGGAATCGGGGGAGATCAGTCCGGTGGGTGCTCAGAAACCGGTGCGTATCGATACCCGACTGGTAGCCGCCACCGATGCCGATCTGGAAACCAAGATGGCCGATGCCTCCTTCAAAACCCCGCTTTTTCATCGCCTGGCCGGTTACGAAATCCGTCTGCCGCCGCTCCCCGAACGGCTGGAGGATTTCGGCCGCCTTTTCATGCATTTCGCCCGCGTTGAAATGGAAAAAATCGGCATGTCGGCTCGATTAAAACCCACCGATCCAGCCGCGGATCCCTGGTTGCCCACCGATCTCGTGAAACGCCTGCTGACCTTTCACTGGCCGGGCAATATCCGCCAATTGCGCAATATGGTGCGTCAGTTGGTCATCGGCTGTCGCGGCGAAACCTGCCTGCGGTTGGTGCCCAAGGTGGAGGAGATGTTGGCGGACGCCCCGTCGTCGCCCGCGTATGAACCGGCTTCGGCACACCGGAAGATCACGGGAACGTCCGTACAATCCACACCGGAAACGATCCCTCCGGAACCCGTTCCGGCGTCTTCGGGTCAAGAGGTGCAATCCCAACGCCGCAAACCCAGGGAAATAGCCGAGGACGAATTGATCTCCGCTCTAAAAGTCTGCCGGTGGGACCTGCAAGCGGCGGCAGACCATCTGGGCATTTCGCGGGCGGCCATCTACCTGTTGATTGACAAGACACCGGGCTTACGTCGCGCAACGGAAATCGACGCGGAGGAGATCCGAGCCTGTTTGCAAACCCACGACAACGACGAACTGTTGGTTGCGGATGCCTTGCGCATATCCATACGGGCTTTGCGTAGACGCATGAATCGTTTGGGCTTACGCTAGCGGCACGTTTCGTGCTGTACATGTTGTGACGAGATTGGTAGAACCGTTTGTCTACAAGGAGGACAACGTGGACATACATCCTATCGACGCCGTTTACGTCATTGTTCAGAACGGCGACCAGATCAATGTGGGCCTACCCTCGGTGCGGCCCGGCGGAAAAATCATCTTTTACCATTTGCCGGGCGAACCGGTATGGGCCGATCTTTCGCCCTTTACCCAAACTCCGAACCCAATAACCAAAGGCATCGAATATACCGTCGGCAAACAGGCAATGGGCGCCTACTGGTTCGGCTTGAAAAATGATCAACATTTCCCCTACCGAATCAACGTAACCAACGACGGACGAGAACGCGCAGCCTTTAGGGTCAACAAGAACGGCGGCCTCAATGTCCTGGCTAAAATCAAAGGCAAATATGCCGGTGAGAAGGTGCGCATCGCCATTTTCTCCGAGAGCGTGACGGATGATGTGAAGCTCAAAATCGGAGATAATTATGTCACCATTCCTGCCGAGGTGAACCAATGTGTCTTCGAGTTTCAATATCCCGACGAAGGTTGCATGTGGACCATCGCGGCCTCTCCTGTTGCAAAGTTCCAGAGGTTAGACCTGGAAGAAACCGGTGGTGCGGAAGGTGATCTGGACCTCGATCCTCCTCCGCCGCCGCCACCGCCGCCGAACCCTTGTCTGTAATTCAATTCAAAGGTAGCTCCGGGCCCCATTCCGGGGCAAGGTGCCGGTTTCCTGCCAGGGCTTTTTCCCAAAGGGCCGCGGCCTGCCGACCGAACATGTCGGCAGGCTTCAATTCAGCCTTTCGGCGCAGGATGGCGGCTTTAACCGCTAGTGCTTCAGGATGGTCGGGCCGGATCGCCAGCAGTCGGTCGAGATATTCCAGCCCCTGATCCCATGAAGCCGGCCGGCTTTGTGAATGAGCAAGCCGTCCAAGCGCAACCTGAACCAGGGGTGATTGTGGGCCGGCAGCCAGAGCCTTGTCCAAATACACCGCCGCGGCGTTGAATACATCCGTTGGATCTTTGCCTCTGGAAAGCAAAAGGCGTCCTTCCAGGGTGGCCAGACGACCCAGTGAACGGTTGGCCTCCCGGTGCTTGGGATTGACCCGCAAAACACTTTCAAAGGCGGAACGAGCCGAGTCGATCAAACGATCCGGGCGGTTTCCTTGGACCATCACATATTCCGCTTTCAGCCGGTAGGCGCTGCCCAGAAGGATAAAAATGTCATTGCTGCTCACCTTCTGTCGGGCTTCCTGAAGAATCGCGATCGTTCGATCCAACAGGTCGCCGGGGTTCGATCGCTGCCGAACCAGGAATTTACCCTGGAAATAGAGCAGGTGGGCCAGTCGAATCCGCAGCTTGTAGTTTCCGGGTAAGCGGGCCAGCCCCTCACGGCATATAGCCTTGCCTCTTTCGAAATACTCGGCGTAGGGTTTGCCGTTATTCCAGGCATCGAGCGCCGTCACCTGTAAGAGATGCGCTCTTTCTCCATAGTAATCGGGGACTTTGGGACTCAGGTCCGTCGCGGTTTCAAAGGCTTGCATGGCCTGTCGGGCATAGGTCTCATCGAGGCTTTTGCCGGCGGAAAAACCGTCTTGGGCGAGCAGGCGCAGGATGCGCCCCTTTTGGTAATACATATGGCCGAGACTGGGGTTAATGCTGATCGCGGCCTCCTGGTATTCGAGGGACTGCTTCAGCAGGTCAACCGCGGATTGCTCACCGCAACGGGCCTTTGCCTTGTCGAAGGAAGTAAGCGCCAGGCCGTAAAGCGGACCCGCCCAACCGTTGGCCACGGCTTGGGCTTTGGTATAGGCCGAAAAGGCTTTTTCGTATTCGGGACAGGGGGTTCTGCCCGAGCGACGTTTGAAACGGGCCATGGCGCGATAGGCCTCCCCTGATTCGTAGTACCAATTGACCTGGCGATTCGCGAGTGGAACGCGCTCCAATTGGTCGACGGACTTGCCCACCATGGCCTCGGCCTCGGCAGGTCGCTTGCCCGGGATTTTGGCGATTTGCAGGTAGATGCTGCCCAGCTCATTAGCCGTTCGGGTCATCGGCGCGCCTTTTTCCTCTGCCTCGAAAACGGCGGAAACGGCTTTATCGAAAGCCTCCGAGGGATCTTCTCCCCTCAATAATAGCCGGCGGGCATAGGTGCGGTAGATCCAGGCAAGGTCCAGCGCCACTTTCCACCGATCCGGGAAGATGGTTTCCATTCGCTCGGTGACGTTCAGGAAGCGGTTGACATGTTGTTCCAGGATCTGGAAATCGTATTCATCGGTAATGAGCAGCTTCAGGACATAGAGTTTACCGTTATAGGTTCTGGGATCACATGGGGCTGTTTCGGCGGCGCGTTCATAAGCGTCCAAGGCTTGATTAAACATACTTTCGGCCTTCTCCGTCTGGCCCGACAACAATTCGGCCCGGCCCTGGTCCTGAAGAATGCCGGCCTGCAATAGTCGAGCCTCGTAAAACCAGGGAGTTGCCTGTTGGGTTTCCTTGATCAGCTTCAAAGCCTCGTCGAAGCGTTCCTCGGAGAAGGCAACCAGCGCTTGTTGATAGGGATCGGAGGCAAGATCATGGTTTTTTGCCGAACGGAGCCAGGTGAGAGAGGGAGCCCGGTACCGTTGCCGGATCTCTTGAAGCTGAGTTTCACGGTTGCCCGTGTCGGTGGTTGCGGAAATGTGAGCGGCTTTTTCAATATAGACGCGATGGTAGGCAAGCCCCAGGGAATAGGCCGTCTGCGGTGTCTCATAGTCCTCCTTCACAGCTGTTTCCAGGCTTTGAAGAGCCGATTCCGCCTCGCCCAGAGCCAGGTAGCCCCTGCCCAATGCATAATGACCCGGCCCGACGGCGGTCCGACCCGAGGATTCCATCAGCCCGCGCAGATCGTCCATACGCCGATGAAGTCGCTGCATACTGGATCTGGTATCGTGTGCGCGGGACATGTAGATGTGTCGGGCCAGGGCTTCGATACGGGTAACCTGTTGGGTCAGGTTGCGTTCCAACGCGGCGCGAGCGGAAGCCCGCCAGGCGCCCCAGACCAGAGAAAGGGCAAGGAGCAGTAAGGCGGCGCTGACGACCGAGAACAGGACACGGTGTTTGCGGATGAGCAGGGCCGTGCGGTGGAGCATACCGGGTGGTTCTGCTTGAATGGGGTCGCCGTCCAAATAGCGGCCCAGATCCTCGGCCAGGGCTTTTGCGGAGGGATAACGGCTGTCGGGATCTTTTTCCAGGCATTTCAAGGCAATGACTTCCACATCGCGGGGGATGCCGGGTTTCAACTGCCTGGGCGGCGCCGGCATGTCGTGTTGAATGTTGAGCAGAAGCGTGCCCAGGGAGGGGCCGCCGAACGGGGCTTGACCGGTAATCAGGTGGTAGAGCGAGGCGCCCAGCCCGTAGACATCGGTGCGGCGATCTACCCGTTCGGTTTCCCCGGCGGCTTGCTCGGGCGACATATAACCCGGCGTTCCCAGAACGGCGCCGTGCATGGTCAGGTTCCGGTCGGTGGTCAGGCGGGCGAGACCGAAGTCCATCACATAGGGCTTGAAACGGCCGTCCGCAAGTTGTTCCACCAGGATGTTGCCGGGCTTCAGGTCGCGGTGAATCAGGCCGGAGCGGTTGGCCTGGTGCACCGCTTCCGCCGCGTCTTTCACCGCCAACAATTTTTGTTCCAGGGTCATGTTCGCCGCCGTTTCGTCCAGAGTTTTTCCCTGGATGAGCTGCATGACGATATAGGGTCTGCCCTGTTCCTCACCAACCTCGAAAACCTTGCAGAGGTGATCGTGTTCCACCCGGGCTTGAGCACGCGCCTCGCGAACGAACCGCGTGACCAGGTCGGGGTCGTCATCGATCAGGAACTTGACGGCCACGTGACGCTGCAGCCGGGTATCGAGGGCCTTGTAGACCTTGCCCATGGCGCCGCGACCCAACAATTCGCCGAGTTGGTAGTGCGCCGGCAGGGAAACGCCGGGGCCCGACGCCGGATTACCCGGAGCTTGTGTTGCCGCAAGGTCAAGAGTAGCGTTCACATCGACCCCGACCGGCTCCGGTTTGGCAAGAGCGGCCAGGGTTTCTTGAGAGCAAAGGCCGTCCTCGTAAAGCAAGGTCAGGGGCGAGGCGTTCTCGGCACGGGCGCGTGACAACAATTGGTCAACATCATCGGGACTGATGAGCCCTTCGTCGATAAGACGTTCCAATTGTTGATCATATTCGGACATGCCTCGTGCTCCCCGGTTCCATTTCTATCTTAACGTGAGATAGCGTCAATGGGGAGAATGATGACGTCAATTAACGTCAACCCGAGGTGATTTTTACGTGTCGGTCCGGGTTTTGACGTCAACGAGAAGAACGTTGAAGACACCTCTTGAGAACGAAAGCTCGACCGCGATCAATGATAGTCCGGTTGGGTTGCCGGCGGTTCACCTCTCTTTCTTTGAAGGCGGACAGCATGCGCGGTGATCTGGTACTCTCCGTCTTCCTGGACGGTAATAGTGAGTATTCGGTCGTTGAAGCTGCTGATATACACCACCTCGCCAAAAGATTCATTGAAGGACGCAAGGTGTCGGAATTCGTGGTTCAGGGCAATGCCGCTGAGGCGGCCGGGATCTTCGCCATATTTTATGACCAGAATGAGCCCGTCCACGGATAGGACAAG
>JASJCB010000228.1 GCA_030066195.1 Acidobacteriota bacterium | reverse complement strand
CAGCAACGCAACGGTTTCGGCCGCGTCCCCCATGCGGTCCAGGGCCGTTTGTGCTTGAGCAAGAGTGGCTAGAATCGAGGGCTCCTCGTTTTGGGGCAGACCATTATCCAGACAGGGTTCCAACAAGGCAATGACACGCTCGAAGCCGCCCTCGTTGAAGTGTTGCCGAGCTTGTTCCCAGGCATCGGTGCAATCCGCGCCGTAGAGATACATGATGGTGAGCGGGACAAAAAGCCAACGTGGGGTCATTGTGGATCTCCAGTATTACGGGAAAGGGTGCGACAGGTGTTGCCGATCTCGCGAATGGTTTCTTCATAGGTCATTCCGATCTCCAGGCCGCGGGTAAGGTCCTGAAAGGTCTCCTCAGGTAGAGGATCGTCCTTCAATTGGCCGCAGATGCCTCGGGCCAGATTTGCGGTTACTGTATGTCGGCGGAAAACTCGATGGTCGGCGCCGCCGGTGTAAAGCATTTCGTCGCCGGGCGCAAAGGCCACACACCAGGCCCATCCCTCGTGCTCCCCGATCAATAATGAGGGCCGACCGGGTCGATACAGGCGGATGGTTCCGTCGCCGCCGGCCGAGGCCAGGGCCCCTCCGTCGGAACTGAAGGCAAGGGCGTTGATGCGGTTGCGATGCGGCGTTTCGACAACCTGTAATTCCCGGGTTTCCAGCGAGAAGATGTGGATACTGCCGGAAATCGTACCAGCCGCGAGTCGCTTACCCGTCGGATCGAAAGCAAGTGCGGTCAAGACATCCGATTCCGGCAGAACGAGCGGAATGTTCGGCTGTGCGGAGGTTTGTCGGTCGACCGCCCAAACTCCGATACCCTCGCCCAAGGCCGCTGCTCTCAGTTTGAGGTCGGGACTGAGCACGGTCGGCAACCGCATGTCGGGGTTGGTCCAAAAGGGTTCGGCTCGGGTACCGAAACTGCGGAGTTGAAGCATCTCCACGCGACCGCCTTCCCAAACCGGGTAGAGATAGGCGCCGTCGGTAGCGGCGCTGATCAGTATCTCTCCCTCCGCACGTCGAAGGCCGTAGGATTGCGGTCGCTGTTTGCCTTCGATGTGGTACAAGCCGGTCAAAGTACGCACGACCAGTCCGTCCGCCGTGGGGAGCAGGTCGCGAACGGGCTCTCGAAACGACCATTCCGCCGCCGGCACATCATTGCGGTACATGATCAAACCGCCGTTATCGCCGCCGACGTATAGATGATCGCCTCGGGCCAGCAGTACACGGACAGGTTCGGATCGACCGCTCATCCAAACGTTTCCGAGAAGCGCCCTGAAGGCAAGACGCAGGGCATTGTGCACCGCGGGAAGATGTTCCTGGTTGCGAATCATTAGATTCAGACTGTAGGCCCACAAGGCAAGACGAGCGGCCTCAGTTGCCGAAGTACGCGCCTTTTGTCCGGCCCGGGCCGCAAGATCTACTACCAGGGCGTCTCGCAGCAGTTCATTGGACCGGGTCACCGCCTGCTGTTGTTTCTGAAGCGCTGCATCGGTTTTCCTGCGCGCGTCGTCCGCCCGCTTTTCCGCCTCCCGCTCGCGAAACTCCGCTTGGGCCACGCGCTGATTCGCCCGTTCCTCCTTGGTTTCGGCATCCTGCTTGATTTGGTCGCTTTCCCGTTTGACCCGGGACATACGACGTTCCGCGGCGGCCACATCCCTTTGCGCTTGTTGCCTGATGCGATCGGCATCCGTGATTGCCTCAGCAAGTTTTTGCTCCGCCTGCTCTCGGGCCGTCACAGCCTTGTCTTTATCCTCTCTCGCCCGTGCGAAATCGATATCGGCCTGGCGCTTTTGCTCTTCGGCCTCGGCTTTTCTCAGAAGCGCAACCTCCAAGGCTTCTTCGGCACGGGTCTCTTTTTCCTCGGCGCTTTTGTAAAGTAGCAACACGATCAACAGGGCAATCATCAAGGTAAGGCTGATGCCCGCGGCTACCACGGCGATCTTGCGGTTGCGCCGGGAACGGGCGGCCTCAAGATGCGCCGTCTGTGCTCTATATGCATCGCGGCAGCGCTTCAGGAATTCTTCCTCCAAGGCGCCTACCTCACCCGGATGTTCCTCGGCCCAACGATCGGCCTCCAGGAAGGCGGCATCCCGCAGTAAATATGCATCCGCCCGGCTCTCACGCGCCCAGGCCATGGCCTGAAGTTGAAGCAGACTGAGGTTGGCGTTGCGCCACGCCTCGTTATCCTTGCGGATAGGCGCCACCAGGCGATCGTGGGACAATTCGAACCAGGTTGCGCCGCGCCTGCGCTCCGCCCTTACGATATGCGCATTCACCAGTCCCATCACCGCATTGTTGGCCAGGCCCTGGCTCTGTTCTTCGCCCAGCAGCACCTGGCCGCGCAAGCCGGTGTCGGTGATCAACCGTTGATCGCACCATTCCCGGATATCGCGTTCGGGAATCCCGGTCTCTTTCGCCACGGCTGTCACGGATGCGGCGTAGAAATGAGCAAGAGCCTGGTCTACATCGCCGATTTCTTCCAGGTAGGTGCTGTCGATGGCTTCAGTGCCGGCATCCAGCCCCTGCCACAAGCGATGACAAACCACTTGAAGTTGGACCGGTTCCACATGCAGCCCGGGCAGGATCTGCATGGAGCCGTCGATCGCCTGAACCCTTGTACGGCAAAGGTTTGTGGTCAGGGTTTCGGCAGCTTCCCGGCTGAAAGTTACCCCGGCGTCGCACGCGGGCCCCAAAACGGCCTGCATGGCTTGCTCGGTGCGCAGCAGGTTCAGGCGAAAGTGAATGCTCAGGCGAGTGGGCACGGCGCGCAAATATGGATCCAGCCCCGCCAGGTAGTCCTCGCGCATGGTGAACAGGGCCCAGATATTGCGGTCCTTCAGCACGGCGCCCACCTGTTCAAAGAAAACGGTTCTACCGGGATGGTCCAGCGGATCGAGAGTCAGGATTTCCTCGAACTGATCGAAAATCAGCAGCGGCGAAAGCATTTCGTCCATGCCTTCCCGTCGGCGCCTCAGGTAGTCCGCCAGGTCCATGCCGGCCAGTCGGTCCAGTGGTATTTGATCCTCCGCGGTCTGTTGTTCTTCCAAGGACAGCAACAGGCTGAAGATGTAACGGTTGGCAATGTTCGACAGCGGGAACTCAGGCGGCGGCAACTGGTTGACGCGGATGGGGCCCAGGACCGCGAAATCGTCACCCTCGAGTTCCGGGCACAGGGCGGCTTGGATGAGCGAACTTTTCCCCGCTCCCGAAGGAGAGTAGAGTAGGACGATGCGTTCGGCAATCAGCAGATCCGACAGTCGCCTGACCTCGCTGCTCCGACCGTATAGTTTTTCGCCGTAGCTATAAGCGCGGGGCCCCACGTAGGGATTTCGATCCATCAATTACCCCCCGCGCGCAGACGGCCGGCCAATTCGCTCAGAAAATCTTCGGCGCTGCCCCAGTAGATGTTGATGTCGGAAGTACCGAAGTATTCCTCCAGGTAATCACGAGCGCGGCCGGGGGATAGAATCCTGCTGGATTCCGGGTCGATTTGCACGGCGACGTGGGCATAGCGACGCCTTCGACCGCTGCCTTCACGATTCATGATGCTGCGAAACAAAACGCGGAAGTCCCAGGCGTCGATATCGAAACCCAGAAACAACAGGGCGGAATCGGCAAGGGCGCGACGAATGGGTGAGGGAATGAGATCATTGTTGCCGGTGACGCCGATCAGGAAATCGAAATAATTGTCCTCGGTCAACACCAGCGATTCCGGGTGGTCAAGGCTGCCGAAGAGGCGGTAGATCAAGGGTTCCTCGGCGGAGGGCCTGAAATCGGGATCGTCCTCGAAGATGCCCCGGGTATCTTCCAACTCCCGGGACCAGCGACATAGTTCTATCTTGGGATTACTCCCGGCCGCAACCAGCGCGTGGTCCAGCAGGGCGCTTGGATCGGCGGTGACATAAATAGGGACGCGCATCTCGGCCAGGACTCGATAGGGATCGTCACCGGATTGCCCGCGCCGATAGGCGCCCACCGCTTTCAACTTCCGGGAGAAATCGCCGCGGTAGTCGGGAATGACCCGGGCGTAGTTGTTGTCCAGTTTCTTTTCGTGGTAGTCGATGAATTCCTCGAAGGGAAAGAAGGCGTCCTGGTTGACAGAGAGATACTGGGCAACCTGGGGAAGATTTTCGCGATGATGAGGCCGCATGGGGAAGCAATAGGTTTCGGCCCAGTAATTGGCCAGGTCGCGACGATTGCCGAAGACGGGCTCGGCCAGACCGTAACCCAAAACGGGCGTACAGCGACCGCGCTTAATATGGCGAATCAAGGCGGGCCATTTTTCCATGCCCGCGGAACCGCCGGAAAAACCCGGCTTATACCACAGGCGGCCGCTCTTCAGGCGTTGGAATAAGACAGGCATCCACCAGTCGGGCCGGTCCTGAACGGCGGCGCGTGCCGCGGCGACGGCGCGATCGACACAGCCGTCACGGTTCAATTCTTTGAAGAAAACAGGCAGGAATCGGTTCATGGTCTCCATGGAGATCTTGCCCTGCATGGCCAGGACCGCGGGAACGCCGGTTTCGGCCAACATGGGACCCAGCGCCGCCGGAACGCCGGCCGATTCGCAACTGACCAATACCACCAGACGCGGCAGGATGGATAACTCGCCCAATCGCTCGGCAAGTTGTTTGCCGGAGACGCGCGCGGTAGCCCCGTCGGGTGCTTCCAACCAGAGCCAGGGCTCGCCCCTGCGCATGGCGCCGTGGCAGACCAGGTAAAGAATGTCGAAACCCCGGCGCAGGTATTCCAGGATCGTCTCCAGATGTGCGGCGCCCCCGGAAGCCAGAGCTTCGTGGGCAATGCCGTCCAGGCCGGCGGCAACGTGCCGTATCTGAGCGTTCACCTCGACCGGAGCCAGACCGTATTCCGGCAAGTCGCTTGGACTTGCCGCAACCAACAAGGCTTTTAATTCTTGTTGTGCCCGAAGCTTGAAGACCCGCTAGTCGGCGCTGGTGAGGTAGCGGGAAAGCAGGATTCGTTCGTTAGTAAACAACAAGCCGTTGGATTCGGGATCGCGCAGGGTTTCCCAACGGACGCCGTGTAATTCCGGTGCGCCGGGACCGAAGAAAAGCCTCACTCGCAAAGGCATATGCGCTTGTGCTGCCGTTGTGCGCGCCCGGGTGAATGCCGAAAGAACCGAGCGGCTGAAAAGCAGGCGGGTCAACTCTCGACCGTAGGTCTCTTGATCGGAGAGCGCGTTCAAGGCTTCCTGGTTTAGAGAAAGGGTCACCTCTTCGTGCAACAGCCTGGTATCAGTATCGGTTTCATGGCTGTTGAAGCGCATCTCCAGGACGTATTGATCTACGGCGCGCCTGTAGAAACCAATTTCAAGGTCAGCATGATTAGTCATGGGTATAGGACATCGTACTTCACCGCTTCAGGGGAATTCCTTCTATTTTCTCCTTTAATCGGTGCCTTCCGGTTAATCTTGAACCTTGCTCTGCTGAGTGCCATGAGCGGGGCGGTTTTAAACTTCCGGTCGATCCTAATCGGGCTTAATTACAGATCAGATCATAGGGCATGTCGTAAATGTAATCGGTGGTAGGCGTATTCGGCCAAAATGCGTAATCCAAAGTACCGGGACCTCCCTAATCTGTATAAGAGGGGCTTCCCGGTCCGATGAACCTGTCGGTAAGAGCCTGGATCGTGGGACATTGATCCGTGCTCAGCAGATTGCCTCTCACGTTCAGAATGCTTGTCCCCAGGCTGGTGTTATCCAAAAGCGAGCCGATATCCCGGAGCCGATTGCCTTCGATATGGATCTCTTGCAGTTGTGACAAAGCCGTAAGGTCAGGCAGGCTCAGTACACGGTTGTTGGCAGCGTTCAGGACCGATAATGATGTTAAGCCTGTGACGAAAGCACGACATTGACGGAACCCTGCGCGCTCGCACCGCTCGGGTTGCCAGGATTGGCTTTATCCTATAGAATGTGCTGTCCGGGCCGGGTCCCAGGTGTGGGTTTTCTTTTTTCGCCCGGCAGATTTCAGCTACGGGGATCTCCTTCATGATCAATCTTGCCGCCGGCCTCGGGTTGGCTCTTGTGGTTACTTTGCTTTTTTCAATGAGCCTGGGCGTGGTGCTTTGGGCCTCCATCCCGCTGGGCCTGGTTGCCGGGATCATATTGTTCATCTTCCTGGCGCGAAAGGTACAAGTCGAATTGGAAGCAATCATGGGTCGCATGCAGCGGGACCTGCAAGAACAAAAGTTCGATCGCGCCGTGGAGACCCTGAAGAGCGGCCTGGCCCTGAAGAACCGCCAGTTTTTCATAGCCGGTCAGATTCATTCCCAAATTGGTTCCATTTATTACGTACAGGGCCAGAAGAAATACGATATAGCGCTGGAACACCTGAAGCAGGGTTTCATCAAGCACTATGTCGGTCAGGGCATGATGGCTTGTATCTATTACAAGCGCAAAGATTACGACACCATGAAAGAGGTCATGGAATCCGGCATCAAGGCCAACAAGAAAGAGGCGGTGATGTACGGGTTGTACGCCTGGCTCCTCTACCAACTCAAGGACAAGGAGAAGGCGATTACCGTCTTGCAGGACGGTCTCAAGAAGTTGCCGAAAGATGAGCGGCTCCAGACCAACCTGACCCAGCTGCAAAACAATAAAAAGATGAAAATGAAGGTCTTTGGAGAGATGTGGACCCAGTTCATGCTGGAGCGGCCGCCCCGCGTCCAACAAGAGGTTCCCAAGCATATGCAGCGCCAGATGCGTCGTCGGCAGATGTTCCGCTGAGCTTTTTCAATACCTCCGCCGGCCGTAAATCAAACTATTTTGCGACCTTTATAATGGGTAGGTAACCGACTCAGGAGTTGAAACAAAATTTTTTGACCTGTTCGGTAAGCCTTTGGTGCGTTGTTTTGGTGAGATGAGGAAAGCCTTGGATTCCCGCCCCCGGGTAGTTACCGGTATCGTCGGAGGTATGTCTTTTGAAACACATCATTTCAGCTCTCTTTTTTATTGCCGGTCTGCCTGCCCTGACACAAGGTATGACCGCCGATGTCATCGATGAGAAGGGCGGTAAGGCAGCGTTTTTTCCCTACGCAACCGTTCAGTTGAACTGGACGTCCAATCATCCGCAAGTCGATTCCGAAAGGTTCCTGGTGCACGTCTATCTCCAATCGGAAGAGCCGCCTTTGATCAATCAAAGGATTCAGATTCGAAGATACAGCAATGACCGGGTCGACCTGGAGATTTGGCGAAGAAAGGGATCTTACACGCCCGCTCGCATCAGTTTGACAACCGCATGCGATGAGCGGACCATCAATATACCCGAGCCTTATGATGCATCCCTTGCCATGGAATGGCTTTACAAAAACCGGGACATGTTTTTCCATGGACTCAGTGACCTCATCTTCAAGAAAGCCGGGCCCGCTCTGCAAAAGTTTTCCGCTAAATCGTCGCAAGCCGGTTCCGCCTCGGGCGGTGATCCCAGCTACAATACTCAATTGGTCATGACCACCCATTTCCTGTTCAAAGCCCTCCTGAATAATGATGCGGATACACTGGACCTGTTCTTCAAGGAATGGGACAGTTTCCATGAATCGTTCAATCAATACTATTATTCCGGACCCTAAAACCCCAAATCACCGGAGGTAACGAAATGAAGAGAATACTATTACTGTCGAGTCTGTGCCTGGCCATGCCGCTTTTTGGCCAGGGCATGACGGCCCATGTGGAAAACGAGGAAGGCGGCCCCTGCTGTAACCAGCGAGGCTTGAAAAGCGTTCACCTGGTCTGGACTTCGCCTTTCAACTCGACCCGGAGCATGACCTTCTACATTCACGGGCGTATGCTTGGAAACACAACCCTGGATACCATGAGCTTCATGCAAAACGGTTGGATCAATATCAAGCGGGACGGTGACACGGGCTTGACCAAACAGATCGATATTCAAACCGAAAACGCTTTCGTATCCGTCGAAAGCTTCTATAAACAGGATGAAGCTGACGTCATGGATATGTTGGCCCCTGCCTTTGACGATATGCTGTGGAAGAATGAACTCTTTTTTACCGAGGGAATCCCCGCCTTGCAGGATTGTGCGGCCGATACGGAAACGGCAATGGATTATCATGCGGCTTTGGCCGTTGAAGCGCTGCTGGATACCGCACTGTATCGGGAATTCGCCTCATTGGATCGATTCCTCATGCATTTACAGAAGCTCTATCTCCAATACTACCCCGAATGAGTCGACAGCGTCGACGCAATCCGATTCACAAATATCAATGTATCGAATCAGTCGAGGGCATGCTTCAGCTGGAAACGAGCCGCGCGCCCCGTCCTTTAACGGTCCGGCGTCGTGGTCGGAAGTAAATCTCTGCCGGTGGTATTTCCAGGCCCGATAACGGGACTCCGGAATACGACGACGAGTTTTGCCGTACCTTGCACCACATTGAAATGGAGGAACTTATGAAAAGTGTATTATTGTTCGCGGTCTTATGTTTGAGTGCCCCTCTCTTCGGCCAGGGGATGACGGCTCAGGTTAATGACGAGAAGGGAGGCACTTGTAACCCGTGCCCTTCCCACGCCTTGACGACCGTCACATTGGCGTGGGATTCCCCGGTCGATCCGGATGACGTGGGTGGAAGCTCGGCCATTTACTCGGGTTCTTCTATGAGCGGAGAGTCCTTTAATATTACCTACAAGGGTCATGTCAACACTTCGCCCTATATTCTCGACAGAATCTATCTATCGGATGAGATGATGATCGAGGCCAAACGGAACCCGACAACAGGAGTCCTTCTCGAGGTCGTTTTTCAAGGTGTCAATATCGCGGCGGGTGTTGAATTGCCCTACAGCCAAACAGAAGCCGATGTGATGGATGCGCTGGATCGCACATTCAAAGATATATTGGCTTCCAGAGGCAGCCCGGCATACTTCGTCGAGGGAATCTCTGCGATAGAGTCGTTATTGGGTGAAGGGCCGATAACTTACCTGAGCAACCGGGGTCTGCTGGCTCTCACGGTGACGAAATCCCTATTGGAAGCCATGGTATATCAAGATGCGGACGCCTTGGATCGATTCCTGATCGACTGGGAAGCCCTGGCCCAAATGTATTATTGACCCTCCGCGGGCTGCTCTTCCTTGGACGTGAGCGAGGGAATGGTCAAGCCGTCATCCCCGCTCAATTCCATGAGGCGTTGGTTGGAACGGTTGATGACATCGTTCAACAACGCCTCGAAACCTTGCATTTCTTCCAGATCCATCCCGCTGCCGTCCAACAGGCGGCGTGTGAAGCACTGGTCGATCTGGTTCAACTGGCGCAGGTAGCCCAGAAACTCTTGCTGCAACAGCGACAAGCGCAACACCGACTGGTCTACCTGCTGCCTCGGCTTGCCGACGAAGCGACCGAAGAGTATCCCGGCCACGCCGCCCGCGCCGCTGAGGCCCGAGGTCCATGCACTGAGATCGCCTTCCTGGTAAATGGCCAGACCGGCAGAAACGCCCAGCAGGACAATCCCCATGTAGAAAACGACGATGTCCATGGTCAGGACCACCCGGAAGCCCTTGCGGGCATGACTGATGGTGTCGTCGAACAATTCGCGCAGCCGTTTGTCGGCATCCTGCAAAGCGGTCAGGTATTTTTGGGTGGAATCCGCCTGGGCGCGCAGTTTTTCCATGGCGGTCGAACCGCCCACCTCGCCCAGCAGGCGACGGGCATTTTCCCGAGTATTGTCGTCATTGCCGCTGATCATGACTCGTTCCAATTCGGTGACCGCGCTCTCGTTTTCCTCCAAGTTCCGTAGCGCCGAGGCGTAGCTGCTCATCCACAGGCGACCTTCTGAAGCCAGGCGCTCGATGACCCGCGTCACGGCCAGACGGGGGCCCAACACCTTTTCAAGCGAAAGGGTGGCGGCTCTGGCTACGGCGGGGTTTGGGTCGGTCAACTCGTTGATCAACAGCGATGAGGTGTGTTCCACCTTCAGGCGGCCCAGGACTTCCAGCGCCTGGGTACGCAAGGCATCCCAGTATTGGTATTCCCGAACATTGACCAGGAGGTCGACCAGGGCTCCGGCCGCGTCTTCCGCCTCGCGTTCATGCGGGGGAATCGCCCCCAATGCCATGATGGCGTCGTAAGTATAGTCCTTGAAATTTTTCATCGCCAAAATCCGACCCAAGGGTTTGACGGTCTTGGGAATGAAAACAAACCGCAACCCGCGGAGCACGGCCCAGTGTTCCCCGGCATCCCCGGCGTTGCCCGTCTCCTCGATGTTTTTCTGACCATCTTCCAGGATCTGCAGGATCATCTTCAGGGATTCCTCGTCGTCGCGGGAAGCCATGATGACACGGGCGGTCATACAGGATAGCACGTCCTCGTCCTTAAATGCCCTACGGCAGATAGTTTCCAGGTCATCTATATTACAGTGCAACAAGCCTTCCAAGGCCCAATAACGGGCCCAGAAATTGGGTTCGTTCTCCACATCCAAATGTCGGCGCAACACGTCCTGATATACCGGGGCCCTTTTGGCAACACGACTCAAGGCGGTGATCAACCAACCGCGTACCATGGTTCGCGGATCCTTATTGTCACCGGAGCGCTCGGGGCTGTATTCGCCGTTGATGGCATTGACCAGTATGCTGCCCACCATTGCATCATCCAAGCTCCTGTCATCGCGGGCGAGGACGCTGACCGCGGCGGCTTTTTCCGCCTGTCTACCGCGCGTAAGCGTTTGGAGAACCCAGTCCATGGTAATTTCTTTCATAAATAGTCTACCTCTTCAACTGATCCGGTTGGGGAAGGCCTGATTTTCATTCCAGCGATGCTGCCGAAACATCATACCATTGAGTACATTGAAATTGACCATTCAAGACATTTCGTCACCATTTTACGATGGGGATTGATTTAATGGCGATGCCCGACAATGGTTGGTCACTATTTATCGACCCCGCTTGAAAGAGGCGTAGAAAGATCGGATTTCGGAATTGAAAAACAAGGTATCGGTGCTTCCGTTACCATGCTCACTCCTGTTCTTCCGGCCTTTCCAGGGTATATCGATACATCGATGCCGGCCGTTTCCAAAATATCTAAAATTTAATGGCGCTGCATAGACGGCCGTTTTTCGCTTCGACTTTATAGAAAAAATCTCATGCCTTGTGTCAGTCCCCTATAACAGATTTCATTGCGTATCGCCTTGGGGGCCCGGGAACACCTCCTCCCGGGTCCCTTTTTTAACACCCCGGTCCTTGAATTTTACGGCACGGCACGCTAAAACAAGACAGGGGATCTGCATGAGAGTAGTCATTGTCGACGATGAGTCCATTGCGCGGCGACAATTAAAGCTTTACCTGAAGCAACACGAAGATGTTGAAATCGTCGGTGAGGCAGAGTGCGGTCTGGCCGGGGTTGAAGCCATCAACGCTTTGCAACCGGATGTGGTTTTTCTGGACGTAGAGATGCCCGACATCAATGGTTTCGAAATCCTACCCTATCTAAAAGTCAAACCCATTGTGGTCTTTTGTTCCAGCTTCGATCGCTACGCCGTCAAAGCCTTTGAAGTGCCTGCCTTGGACTATCTCCTGAAGCCGGTCAACCCCGAGCGTCTGGCCCTGGCTTTATGGCGCGTTCGCGAACGATTGCAACCGCCGGATGTGGACGTGCCTGAACCCAATGTCTTGAAGAAACTGATTGCACGCGGCCGGAACGAATACCGCATCATCTGGATCAACAACTGTATGCTGTTCCAAAAGTCGGGTCGTTACACCCAGGTCCAACTGGATTCGGGAGAAACCCACTTGATCGAGTTGACCCTGGACTACCTAGAAGAACACATGCCGAAACGAGAATTTTTCCGCATCAGTCGGCAAGCCATGGTGAGACGAAGCCTGATTCAGGCTATGAGACCGGGCAATACCGCCGGAGGAGAAATCGAAACTCCCGAGGGGGAGACACTACAAGTGTCTCGAGCACGATGGAAGGCCTTTAAGGAATGGTTTTTCAATGCCGGCTGAATCAAAAGACACGCCGACATCCATCGGCGGCCTTTTGTCATCGGGCGCAACCGGTCCCTCGGGACCGGCGCGCTACCGGGTTTCTACCAGCGGTTACCGCGGTCACGGTCGCGGCGGGGGGCACGCTCTTTTGCCTCGTTTACATTGAGGCTGCGACCGTCTAATTCGGAACCGTTCATTTCGTTCATAGCTGCTTGGGCGCTATCCGGATCGGCGTAAGTGATGAAACCGAAACCCCGGCTGCGGCCGGTGTCGCGATCGGTAATGATGCGGCACTCGTCGATTTGACCAAAACGAGAAAAGGCATCGCGCAAATCTTCCTCAGCCGTGTTCCAACTGAGATTCCCAACAAATAACTTCATGATCTAACTCTTTCTTTTTCTTTCTTCATGGATGAGGAAACCGGAGAGCTTCATCACCATCCCGGTCAGCTTAGCAAGCGATTGGCTTACTGAGAAGACATTTTTTCGGATATCTTCATTTAAGAACAGCTTATTTCACTAAAGGCTGACAAATTTCTCATTCATTAGAGCGTATTTCATCACCAGCCGGCGGCAACGTAAAACAAAACGTGGTTCCCTTGCGTCGCTCGCTTTTGACCCAGATGCGGCCGTTGTGTAGTTCGACTACTTTTTTTGCAATCGCGAGGCCCAGGCCGACGCCGCCCTCGCCCGCCGTGGGTTTGGAGCCCAGTCTTTTGAAACGCGTAAATATATGCTGTAATTCGTCATCCGCGATTCCCTGCCCCGTATCGGCAACCCGCATGACCAGGAATCCATTGTCGCGACCATAGGACACGCGCACCTCGCCGCCGGAATCGGTGAACTTGATGGCGTTGCCTACCAGGTTCTCGAAAACCTCGAACAAACGCGTTCGATCGCCCAGGACATAGGGCGCCGGATCGCCGTGCTGAATTTTGAGGTCGATGCCTTTCTCCCCGGCCGGTCTTTGATAGAGGCGTTTAACTTCTTCCAAGATCTCGCGAATGTCCAGGCGGCTCTGATTCAGCTCCACCTTGCCCGACTCGATAGCCGAGATATCTAACAATTCATTCAGCAAAGAAAGGATTCTGGCCGTGGAGTTCCGCATCAGCAGGAGATCATCCTTGGTTTGTTTGCTCACAACCGGTTCGCCTGCCAGTTCATGGTAGATCACATCGGCATAGCTCAGAATGGAGCCAAGCGGGCCGCGCAGGTCATGCGCCGCCATACCCATGAATTCATTTTTCTTTTCATTCACGATTCTCAGTTCGCGCAGAAGCCGGTTTTTGACCAGCGCGGAAACCAGGTGTTCTTCCAGGTTCACCAACAAGCTCAGGGCGGCCTCGTCGAAATCGCCGTAGTCCTTTGCGTAGACCAGATAGCCGTGGCCCTGGGAATCGATGTAAATGCGCAGGATCAGTTTGCCGTTGCCCATGTGGATGTTGGGATGAACCTCCCTGGCGCCGGCCAGGAACTTTTGCGTCAAATCCTCGTGGGAGATCTGTTCTGTAGGATTGTACCGTTCTGCCGGGAGCGAAGCCGGTATGTAAAAGAAACGGGTTGCGGGGTCGTAGACCAGGGCGAAGGATTCGTCGGCGCCAAGGACCCGTGTTTGTTCCAAAATGGATTTCAATAAAGAGATAAAGCCCATTTCCTTGTTGATGGTGCGAACGATGCCGTTGATATCTTCCAACAACCGCTTCTGGGTCCGAAGATCTCGGGTCCCGGCAGCGACCATGTCTTGCAACACCTGCTTTTGTTTCTGCAGCGAAATCAACCGCAGTCGATGCCCCAGGTACAGTAGGGCGGCAATAAACACCACCAACAAAATTCGGAACCAGTTCGTCATCCACAAGGGAGGGATTATATCGATCACCAAATCGGCACTTTCACGGCTCCAAACGCCGTCGTTGTTGGCGGCCTTGACGCGAAAGGTGTAGGTTCCCGGCTCCAGATTGGTATAAGTGGCCGTGTTGGAACGTCCGGCGTCGATCCAGCGGTCGTCGTTGCCCTCCATGATGTATTGGAACCTATTGTTGAAGGGGGCGGTGAAGTCCATGGCGGCGAAGGAAAAAGTGAGGTAGTTTTCCTTGAGCGGCACCGAGATCTTGTCGGTGTAGGCAATGCGCCGGGGTAACTCGGCCTCTTCAAAGGCTTTTTTGAAGGATGTGAAAACAACCGGCGGCGGATAGTTGCCGGTACGCATGTCGGCGGGCAGAAAACTGTCGATACCCTTATCGCCGCCGAAATAAAGCACGCCGTTCCCATCCTTGAAATACCCAAACTGGTTGTATTCCAGACAGGACAGCCCCTCGGGCCGACCGTAGTTCCGAACCTCGCCGCTCTGGGGGTCGATGCGATCCACGCCTTTGCCGGTGCTCACCCACAACAAACCCTCGTTGTCCTCGAGGATACCGTAGATGATATTGTCCGACAGGCCCTCGTCTTCGGTAAATTGGCGAACTTCCACCGGTCGATCCCCTGCAAAGCGCACGATGCCCAACCCAAGGCTGGTCCCGATCAGCAGCCTGCCGGCCCGATCCTGGTTGAGGCTGACGATGTAATGATCGTATAGATCGAGCGCGTATTCCTTTTGTCGGCGATAGTGCATGAAAACGGGAGTTGAAGCGGCTCCTGCCTGCTCGATACGGTTGAGGCCCTCTACCGTTCCCAACCACAGGGAACCGGTTCGATCCTTGAACAACAGGGTCAAGCCGCCGGGGGAAGGTCCGCTGTAATCGATGGGATCCGGCATAAAGCGCGTGAATCTGCCGTCGGCATCGTCCATGCGATTCAGCCCGTCGGCGGTGGTTATCCAGAGTTTACCGAAGCGATCTTCCGCAATGCTGAAAACTCTGCTGTTACTGAGGCTGCGGGGGTTGCGGGGGTCGTGTCTGAAGGTTTGAAAACCGCCGCTTTCACGGGGCGTACTGATTCCGTTGCCGGTGCCGATCCATATTCGGTTCCTTCTGTCCCGGGTGATCGCCAGAACCTCGTCATGAGCCAGGGAGGCGGGGTCAGCGGGGTCGTGATGAAAGACCTGCACGCCGTCCTCGGTCACCAGGTTAAGGCCGTTCCAGGTTCCCACCCAAAGCCGGTCCCTGTGATCCTTGTGGATGGACCAGATACGCGAGTCGCTCAAGCCGTCGCCCGCATCCAGGTTCTTGAAGACGCGACTGTTTGGATTGAGCCGATTGGGCCCGGAGAAGGTGCCGAACCACAGGAGGCCCGAGCGATCGGAGGTAATGGCCAGGACCCGGTTATCGCTCAATGTGTCGGGCTCGTCGTTTCGGCTTTGATAGATGACGAATCGACCGCTTCGGCGATCCACCAACTCAGCGACGCCGTCCCCGTCGGTTCCTACCCACAGAGTGCCGTCGCGATCCCTACCCAGGGCGGTCACCAGACCGGGTTTCTCCAGTGTCAACGGGTAGTGTTTGATCCAATAACCCTCATCGTTTTCGCGGACAAGGTAGACGCCGTTGTTCTCGGTGCCCACCCAGAGGTTCGCTTCTTCCCTGTACAAGGCATAGATGGAGCGATTCTGCAGGGGAAGCACCTGGTCGAAGCCGTCCTTGTCCGGGCGGTAGTGACTCAAACCCGTCTTCGTGCCCACCCACATGCCGCCCGCGTCGTCCGGGGCCAGGCTCCAGGTCCAGTCCGCGGCCAGGCTTTCCGGATCGTCGGGCTTATGGCGATAAATGCGCGTAATCTCTTCAGCCTCGATGACGGCCGCTCCGCCGCGGGTGGCAACCCAGATACGCCCCCTGGCGTCTTGATGAACCGCGGAACTCCGGTTATGCGGAAGGCTGCCGGAATCGTCGCCGCGATGCAGATAGTTCTTGAAGCGGTCGTGGACCGGATCGAACCGACTCAATCCCCCGTGCGTGTTGATCCAGATCATGCCCTGTTGATCCTCGAACAAACCGAAAATCAAGTTGTGAGGTAAACCATTCGCCGAATCGCGCTTATGTCTATAGGTTACGATTTCTATGCCGTCGTAGCGGTACAGGCCGTTCAGGGTGCCGAACCAGATAAAGCCCTTTTGGTCCTGTAGAATACTGGTCACCGATTCCTGGAAGGGGAGCCTGTCGCGCTCGATAGAGGATAAACGAATCTCCCCGGATTCGACGACCGGACCCATCATCCAAAAGATGAACAAAAACGAAAGCCGGTTGTAACCCGACCTGGTTGCACTCTTCATTCAACGATCCTTTCCGCCGATCGGCGTAGTGATCAACCGCGTGCTTCCATGGCCCTTTTCGCCATTTCCTCGGGCGGAACATCTTCAACGTGGGTAGCTACCCACCACTGGTTCCCGCAGGGTCCCTTCACTCCGCCGGAGCGGTCGCCGTAGAACTGGGTTGCCGGTTCCATAACGCTTGTTGCCCCTGCTTCCAGGGCGCGCTTGTAGACGGCGTCGCAGTCTTCCACATACATGTATAGCATGGAGTCGTTGGCCGGATTTCCCTCACGCGCGGAACCCGCCATCACCACGCTGTCGCCGATCAGGACCTCCGCGTGCATGATGCTGCCGTCGGGCATTTCCATTTTCTCCGTCACCTCGCCGCCGAAAGCGGTTTCCAGAAACGCGATGAGTTTGGGCAGATCCTCCACCACCAGGTAGGGAATCACCGATTGGTAACCATCCGGGATCGCTTGAACTGACATGGCAAACTCCTGTGCATGCGAATTAAAAGGCAATTCATCATGTTTACCACAGGTGCAAAACGATATGATAGGAATATCGAGATAACAACTGCTGTTTCTGAGGTAGATCAAAAAGGGAGCGCCGGGCATGCGTCTTTTCCTTTTATTATGGCCGGTGTATATCTTCACACCCTGCCTCACGGCCTCAGGCTTTACCATTCCCAAGAGGACATTGAATTCTAATCGGGGTGGAAGTTGCCGACCGAAGCCGGTGTCTTGACTGCATTGCAGACGTGTGCAATCGACTTAAACCGGCGGCTTGACCCGATTGTGCAGGTGCGCAATTGACTTAAGACGCCGGCTTGACTCGATTGCGCAGGTGCGCAATTGGCTTAAGGGGTGTAATTGAAAGTGGGGGCGATGATATGAGAAAAAGTGCTGGACAATTGACCCTGGTCCATGTGAGATTAAATGGGAAACCATCATGAGAGGTGACCCATGCCCATCGATAAGCACCC
>JASJCB010000402.1 GCA_030066195.1 Acidobacteriota bacterium | reverse complement strand
GTCCCCCCCGGGATCGCCATGCTGAGCTGGGAGGAACTGACCCCTGAACTGGCCAAGACTATCGAGGCCGATCGCGGCGGGCTCTACATCTTCCTGATCATCCTGATGGGCGTGGTCCTGCTGGGCGTCGCCAACACCATGATGATGTCGGTGATGGAACGCACCCACGAACTGGGGGTCATCCAGGCGCTGGGCACCACGCCCAAGGGCATCGTCGGCCTGGTTCTGTCCGAGATCTTCTGGTTGGGCCTGCTGGGCGTGGGCGCCGGCACCCTGTTGGGCGTGGTGACCAACCTCATCGCCGCCCAATACGGCATTCCCACCGGCGTCGGAGATTTCAATTACGGCGGCGTCAAGCTGGCCGTCATGTATCCGGTCAACACCTTCCAAAGCTCCGTCGTGTTCCCGCTGATGATCCTTTTGAGCGGTATGGCCGCGGGCCTGCTGCCCGCCCTGAAAGCCGCCTACACCAAACCCGCCGAAGCCATGAGGGATTGATATGGGACTCATGATGACCCTGGCCTGGCGCAATCTCTGGCGTCAGAAACGCCGCACGCTGATTACCCTGAGCGCCATCGCCCTGGGTTTGTGTTCGCTCATCTTCATCATCAACGTCACCAAGGGCACCCGGCTCCGCCTGGTGAACAGCGCTACCGGCAGCATGATCGGCCACGCCCAGATCCACCGCGCCGACTACCGCCAAACCGGTGAACCCGAGCTGTGGATGCCCGACGGCGACGCCCTGCTGACCGAGGTGGAAGCGCATCCCAATGTCACCACGGCGGCCCCGCGCATCATCGTCCCCGTGTTGGCCGCCATGGGCGACCGCGCCGCCTCGCTCACCCTCTACGGCATCGACCCCGACCGCGAACGTCGGGTCACCAATTGGGATGACCGCATGATTGCCGGGTCATATCCCGAAACCCAAAACCAGGTACTGGTGGGCGCCAAGTTGGCGGAGAAACTGGAAGTAGAGGTGGACGGCAAGTTGGTCCTCACCATGGCCGACCTGCACAGCGGCGAACTGAACAGCCAGTTGGTGCGCGTCAGCGGCATCATGGTCAGCGAGAGCCCCGCCCTCAACGAGCACATGTTGGTCAGCACCATGCCCTTGGCCAGAAAACTATCGGGACTGACCACCGGCCTGCACGAGATCACCCTGCTCCTGAATGTGAACCTGGAAGACCCCGCCGCCTTGGACGCCGTGCTCGCCCCGTTTCAGCGTCCCGAACTGGAAGCTGTCTCCTGGCGGGTGCTTATGGCTTCGCTGCTCAACATGTTGGAGCTGCAAGATACCTTTATGTGGATCACCTTCGCGGTCATTTTTCTGTTGGCCGCGCTGGGTATCGCCAACACCATGGGCATGAGCCTGCTGGAACGCATACGCGAGTTCGGCGTCATGCAGGCCATCGGCACCACGCCCGGGAACCTGGGCGGCATGGTGCTGTTGGAGTACACCTGCCTGGGCCTGGTCGGCGGCCTCATGGGTCTTTTCCTGGGCGTCGGCATCAGCCTGTGGCTGGGAGAGGTGGGCATTCCCCTGAGCAATGTGGAGATGATGGGCATGGTGCTCAACGAGCCCCTCTATCCCGTCATGGATTGGCCGGGAACCTTCACCCAGGTAGTGGTGTTTGTGTTGCTGGTGCCGTTCCTGGCCGGCCTGCCGATTCGGAAGATGCTGCGATTCGATCCCGCCGATTCCCTGCGGTTTGAAGGCTGAGGAGGTTCTACCGTGCCCCATGTATCCCTGAACGGTGCCGAGATTTTCTATGAAGACAAAGGTCCGGGCCAACTCGAGGTGGTGGCCTTCCTGAACGGCGTCATGATGACCACGGCTTCCTGGGCCTACCAGATGCGCGACATGCGCCGCCTGTTCCGCTGCATCCTGCACGATACGCGCGGCCAGTTGCGCAGCAGCAAAACCCCGCCCTACACCATGGAAGGCCATGCGGATGACTTTCGCGGCCTGTTGGATCACCTGGGCATCGACCAATGCCACATCGTAGGCACCTCCTACGGCGGCGAGATCGGCATGATCTTCGCCGCCGAACATCCCGAGCGGGTGCGCTCGTTGAGCGTGGTAGCCTCCGTCTCCCATTTGGAACCGCATCTCAAAGAACAGGTGGAAACCTGGATCCAGGCCAGCCATGAACGCGAGACCTTCTACGACGCCATGCTTATCGACAACTATTCGCCCGAATTCCAGAAAACCCAGCCCGACCTGCTGGCGGTTTCCGCCGAGCGGGTGCGCAATTATCCCGACGATTTCTTTGAGGGTTTTCGCGGTTTGTGTCGGTCCTTTATAGAGATGGACATTCGCGATCACCTGCCCGCGATCCAAGCCCCCACGCTCATCGTGGCCGGCGGCGAGGACCGTTTGAAAACCCCGGCCTACAGTGCATTCCTGGCTCGCAACATCAGCGGCGCCGAATATCTGCTGCTACCCGGTTCGGGTCACGCGGCGGTTATCGAACAACCCGACGCCTTGAATTCGGCCCTGATCGGCTTCATCACCAAACACTCCCGCCGCAAGGAGGGCTTCCGATGACAGAACCCGTGGTTACCCTGGAAAATGTGAAGCGCTATTACGAGACGCCGGGGGGGACGGTCCGCGCCCTGGACGGCGTGGACCTGACCGTGGAAAAGGGCGAGTTCTTCGCCATCGCCGGCCCCTCCGGCTCCGGTAAATCCACCATGCTGAACCTGATCGGCATGCTGGACCGCGCCACCGAGGGCGCCATCGTACTGGAAGGTCAGGCCGTGGAGAAACTGAGCCGCACCGAACAGGCCCTGGTCCGCCGCGAGCGCATCGGGTTCATCTTCCAGGCCTATAACCTGATTCCGGTCCTCACCGTACTGGAAAACGTGGAATACGTGATGTTGATGTCGGGCTGGGATAAAAAGAAACGGCGCGCCCGCGCCATGGAGGTGCTGGCCGAGGTGAGCCTGCAAGGCCTGGAAAACCGCAAGCCGCGCGAACTCTCCGGCGGTCAACAACAACGCGTGGCCGTGGCCCGCGCCATTGCCTCGCGGCCCTCCCTGGTGCTGGCCGACGAGCCGACCGCCAACCTGGACACCAAAACCAGTCAGGCCCTGATCGAAATGATGGAGGAACTGAACGAAGTGGAACAGGTCACCTTCATCTTCTCCACCCACGACCCTCGCGTCATGAAACGGGCGGGTCGCCTGATCCACGTGGTCGACGGCAAGATCGATCGTGAAGAGAGACGATGATTCGATTCTGTACAATCTGCCTGCTGTGCGCGGCGGTCCACGCGGGCGGTCCCGACTGGAGCCTGAACCTGGACAGTTTCGCCTCCTACGAAAGAGAGCCGCAAGCCGGCTTGGGAGAAGCAGCCTTTCTGGGGCGCCTGCGCCTGAATATGAACGGCGAATTGGGCGCCGGTTGGTCTTGGGAGGGCGCCTACGAACTGGACGGTTTTTATAACGAGAACATAGGACGTGTGCCGACATCGCTCATCGACCGCGGCGTCTTCCCGCGCAAGGACGACCTGAAGCGGGTGATACATCGCGGCAACGACGCATTGGGCATCCAAAACCTGGACCGGCTGTCCGTTCGTTGGGAACGTGGGCGCGGCACCCTGACCCTGGGCAGACAGGCGGTGGGCCACGGTAACGGGCGCTTCTTCACGCCGTCCGATATGTTCGCGCCCTTATCCGGCACCACGCTGAATGCCCAATACAAGTCCGGCATCGACGGCGTGCGCTACGGTCAGGGGTTCGGTGACGACGGCGAGTGGGCGCTGATGGCGTTTTTCCCGGAGGAGGGCAAGGCGCTGGTCCTGGCTCAGATCGCCGGGGTGATCCGCCAGGTCGATCTGTCCTTCCTGGTGGGCGACAGCTACGGCGAACCCACTCTCGCCTGGGACATCGCGGGCACCTGGCAAGGCGCGGCCCTATACAGCGAGGGCATCTGGCGCAAGGGCGACAACCGGGACGACCCGTTGCGCGCCATGCTGGGCTACAACCGCCGCTTCGGCACGAAATGGGACGTAACGGTAGAAGTCAGGTTGTCGAATATCGAGACGGACAGTCCCTTCCAACTGCAATTGCTGCCGGAGGTTCGGCGCGGCGAAATGGTCTGGCTGTCGCAAAATCACATTGGTGCTTCGCTCGATGTGGAACTGACCGCGCTGATGCGTTTCAACGCGGCCGTTTTGTGGGAATCGGACAATGAAAGCGCCTGGTATCAGGCCGGTCTCTTCTGGGACGCCACGGAACGCGCGACCTTTTCCTGCGGACTGCGCACCACGAGCGGCGGGCCGCTGACCGAGTTCGGAATTTATGGCGATACGGCCTTTGCCGAGTACCGACTTACCTTGCCATAACCTACGAAGTACGCGATAATAAGGAAAACTATCGGGGTGCACGACAACCGAGGAGGCAAAAGTGAGCGACTGGTTCTCAAAAGATGTAGATCTGGCGGTTGCCGCACAGCTTAAAATGCATTTTGCAAAGGAACGCGTAGAGGAATACCCGTTTGTTACGGTCTCCCGAATGTACGGGTGCGACGGCAAGCGAACGGCAAGCCTGATCGCGGAAAAAATGAACAAGGACAGCGGCGATACCCATTGGACCGTGGTCAGCCGCGAGATGATCCTGGAAGCATCGGAAAAGGGTCAACTGACGGAAGAAACCCTCAACGAATTGGACCGCTTCGGCCATTCAGAGGTGAAGAGTTACATCCGCAACACCATTTTCGGCAGGGACAACCTGGTCGAAACGGTGAGTAAGGTATCCAAGATCTTCCAACTATTTGCCAAGCGCGGCCGAACGGTCTTCCTGGGCGCGGGCTCATCCATCATCACCCAGGGTGTGGAGCACAGCGTCCACGTGCAACTCTACGCCCCGGAAGAGTGGCGGGTCAAAAACCACGCCAAACGCTGGAGCCTTGACGAATCCGTCGCCCGCACCCGAGTCCGAGACCGGACCATCGATCGCGAGGCTTTCGTCAAGACCTTCCTGGGTCAGAATTTGTATGACTCCACGTGGTACGACCTGATGATCAATAACGCCAGGGTCTCTGCAGATGAAGCCTCGGATATGGTCGTCCAACTGGTCAAAGACAGGATGTAAAGTAACGTAAACAAGCGCCCCCGTAAAAAGCGCCTTGAAGGGACGTAGAACGGCGAAGTTCCAAATCCGTGCTTATAAGCGTGGGGGGCGTTTGTTTGCGCGGATGGGCATAGGCTGACGACGGGCAGCGGGCATCGTCCAAAGGCGGGAGCTGACGAAGTTCCCAAGGTAGGTTACTTCGTTCTTGGTTATCTGTTGTGCTGTGGAATTTGCCCATTCGGCGCGAAGAAACCCGCAAAAAGTAACGTAAACAAGCGCCCCCGTAAAAAG
>JASJCB010000229.1 GCA_030066195.1 Acidobacteriota bacterium | reverse complement strand
CCGGTGCCGCTGTAGGCGTCGAGCCCCGTTGCATCGGACTGTTTGAGGGTCAGATCGCCGTAATCGTTCATCACCTGGCCCAAAAAGACGCCGGTTTGAGAGCCCACCAGGTTCGCCGCGTCTATGCCGGCGTTTTCGAGGGCTTCCCAGGCCACCTCCAGGACCATCCGCTGCTGGGGGTCCATGCTCGCGGCCTCTTTGGGAGAAATATTGAAGAAAGAGGGGTCGAAACAGTCGATATTGTCCAGAAAGCCGCCCTTGCGGGTGTATATGGTTCCGGGCACGCCTTTTTCTTCGCGATGGTAACGGTCTACATCCCACCGATCGACAGGAATCTCGCTCACGGTGTCGCGGCCCTTGCGCAGGGCCTGCCAAAAAGCGTCCGGGTCGGCAATGCCGCCGGGGAAACGGCAACCCATGCCCACCACGGCAATGGGTTCGGGCCGGCGTTGCTCCAGTTCGGCCACCTTCGCCTTGAGCTTCTTGATGACTAACAACGCTTGTTTCAAGGCGTCTTTTTGTTTCTGATCTTCCTGGTTCATGGCGTCGGTTCCCGTTCCTCGTCAATTCAAATTCGTGGTTTCGGCGCGTCAATCTTTCGCCGGCAGCGTGGAGTTAGATGTCAAGACCTTCCATTTCATCCGCAAGCAGTTCAGCGAGTTCGGCGCCGCTGAGGTCGTCCAGTGCTTCCTCATCGTCATCCGAAGGCGCGAGTGGTTCCTCTTCGGCTACGGAGCCGGCATCGGAGGGCTCCGCTTGCGCTTCATCACCGCGGCGTTTCAATAAACATTCCGTCAGGAAATCACAAAGCGCTCGAAGGTTGGGGTAATTGAACGCCAGCGTGGCGGGCAGGGCCAATCCGGTGTCTTTGCACAGGCGATTGCGAAGCGATACGGTCATCAGTGAATCGAGGCCCATCTCGCGAAAACCCCGCTCGGCGGACACCTCGTGATCCGGGTCGAAACCCAGGATGTCGAGCAAGCAGGCTCGGGTATGCTTGTAAACGGCCCGGGTCAAGTCTCCTGAGGCCAAGGTATCCCAGTCCGGTGTCTCGACCCGCTCCCGTTCTATGGGCTCAGCAGTTGCTTCGCCGGGATTGACCCGCTGATCCAAAAGGGGCATCAGGTCTGTTACAGGATTCCGTTGTGTTTCTTCGCTCCATTTGAAGACGGCGACACGGGCCGCGTCCGCCGGGATGATCAGGTCCAGGGCCGCGATGCCTTCATCCGGCTGAAGCGCGTCGATGCCGCGATCGAGCCAATGGCGAACACCGCGATCGTCGGCATCGGCGGCCAGGCCCGCGCCCGCCCAGGTTCCCCAGGCAATGCCGGTCACGGGAAGGCCGATACCGCGACCGTAATCGGCAACGGCGTCTTCGAATGCATTGGCCGCGGCATAACCGGTTTGTCCGGCTGAACCGAACCATGAGGCAATGGATGAAAACATCAGGAAGAAATCCAGCGGATCGGCGCCGCACAGGTCCATTAAATTCCGGGTTCCAAACACCTTGGGCTGAAGTACCGGGCGGTAACTGTTCCAATCGCGGTTCAGCGCCAAACCGTCCCCCAATACACCGGCAGCGTGGATAACGCCTCTCAGCGGACCCAAGGTGCGGGCTTCTTCCAAGGCCGCGGCCAGGCTCGTTGTATCAGCCACATCGGCCTGGCAAACCTTGATTCGGACGCCCTCGGTTTCCAGTGAACGGACCGCCTCGTTGGTACCGCGTCGCGAGAACAGAACCAGATTGCGGACGCCCCGGTCCAGCAAACGGCGGGCGACATGCAAGCCCAAAGCGCCCGTTCCGCCGGTGATCACATAAACGCCGTCGTCTCGAATGCTCGGCGTTTGCTCAGGCGGGTTTTGCAGGACCTGCTTGCCCATGTGACGACCGTGCGCCATTTGGGTTACGACCCAATTTGCTCGGTCCATGGGGAAGACTCGGAAATAGGCCGGCGGAAGTTGCAGGTCTCCGCGTGAAAAACGCTCGGACAGTTCTTGCAGTAAGGCACCCATGGCCGTTGGATCGTTTTCAGCCAGGGCGACTAAATCGAAGGGGAAATACTGAATATCCTTGGCCAGTTCGCTTACTTTTTCCGGTGACCAGATGCCGGTTTTTCCGATTTCTACAAAACGGCCGCCGCGTTTGAGCACGTTGAAGCTATGTTCGATAAAGGGGCCCACCAGAGAGTTGAGCACCACATCGACTCCCTCGGGGCCGGCGGCGGCGAGAAGTTCCTCATGAAAATTCGGATCGCGCGAATCGAAAATATGGTCCACTCCCAAACCGCGCAAATAAGCCCGCTTGCGCGGACTGCCGGCCGTGGCGAAGATCACGGCGCCGATCTTTTGCGCGATTTGGATTGCGGCCAGACCCACGCCGCCCGCCGCTGCATGAACCAGCAGTTTTTCTCCGGTTGCAAGACGAGCCAAACGCTCCAGGCCGTGAGCGGCGGTCATGTAGGTGATCGGCCAGGATGCGGCCATGGCATATGATTGCTGCTTGGGTTTAGGCGCGGTGAGTTCAGCCGCAACCGTCACCCGGTCGGCCAGAGCGCCGCTGCAAAAGGCGACCACTTCATCTCCCGGTTGCAGCCGCGTCGCACCCGGGCCCACCGCGATGACGCGACCGGCGCATTCCAGACCGGGCAAACCGGGATCACCCGGGTAGGTACCGAGGACATTCATCACATCGCGATAGTTGAGGCCCGCGGCTTCTACCTGGATACAAACCTGACCGGGTCCCGGCGGCGTTACTTGCAGAGGCTGAACGGCCAGACCGGCGCCATCGGGTAAGGCCGCCAGGTAATAGGACGTTGCGGGTAGGTTCAGCTTTTGCGAATCGGTTTCCGTTTCTTCCGGCAGTCCGGGTTGTAAACGGGGCGTTTTGACGGTTTCATCGCGGAACGCCAGAATTTTCTCAGTGGGCAGGCCGGCGAGGACGCGTGCCAACATGTCCGCATCGCGCGCCAAACTGTCGGGATGGGGCAAAGGATCCAGATCAAGGCAATGGCAGTCTAAGTCGGGCAGTTCCAGATCCAGGGAACGAGCAAAACCCCAGAGCATGGCTTGTTGCGGGTCCAGGTGCACGGTCTCCCGGTTCAAGGCTGCCGCTCCCCGAGTCACGAGGAAGAGTTTTTGCTCCGGCAGGGAGGATTGGGCAAGCGCGGCGGCCAGTTGCTGCCATACGGCGAAGTGCCGCATCGTGTCTTCTTCCAATTGGTCTGTCGCGGGAAGGCCGGCGCCTCCCCGGTCTGCCAACCAAACCCATTGAGCGGCTTGTTTCAAATGAGCGAGCTTTTGTTCTAAAAGCGGACCTAATTCTTCGGGTTGACAAATGGGAAGCAGTTCGGCAACGGCGCCGGTACGCTTCAGCCTTGCAGCCAGTTGCTCACCCAAGGCCCGATCATCGGCCAAAATATACCAGTGTCCGGGCTTTCGGTCGGAAATACGAGACCGCGGCGCCTCAACCCAGGCGGCATGAAAAATCATGTTACGGACCTTTTCGCCGACGATGCGCGCGGCGAAATCCGAACCGGCTTCTTGTACGCACAGTGCTTCAATTTGAACCAGGGTACGACCTTGTTGGTCGCTGATCGACAAGTCCATCAGCGAAGGCGTTTGTTGGTTGGGAACAACCACGGTGCGAAGGGCGCCGCCGCCGTAGGGGTGCATGCGGACGCGGCCGATGGAGACCGGCAGAGATTTCGGTATGGTTCCGTCTTGAGCCAATGTTGCGAAATAGGTCTGAAGGCAGGCGTCCAAGACGGCCGGCGGCCAGGCGAGACCCGATATCACCGGTATCGGCGCCACGTCTGACACCGCACGGCCGTTCGCGCTCCTGATCTTCCGGAGCCCGTTGAAGGCCGGGCCGTAATTCAAGCCGGCGGCATCGGTCGCGGCATAAAAGCGCGTCTTGTCCCAAGTTTCGACATGCATGCCGTCCAAAACACCACCTTCGGCAACGGGTCGTGGTTCGCCGTCTCCCGGTGAAAGTTCCGCCTCGGCCAAAAGATTCCAGGTCTCCTCGGTTCCGGTTCGGCCGCTTGAAACGTATAAGCGCCAGCGGCTCGGGGAGCCCGGTTCGACCAGGTTGACGAGAAATTCGTGATGTTCCGTCGCCAGAATCAGCGGTTGGTGAATGGTCAGGTTGACCAGGCAGAAGGGTTGATCCTTGTAGTGGTGAGCGCCGGCGGCAAAGGCGGCCTCAAGATAGGCGACCATGGGTAGAATGGGAACGCCGTCAACGCGATGATCGTTTAAATAGGCCGGGTCGGCGGCACTGACTTTTCCCTGAAACTGCAACTGGGGCAAGGGGGAGCGCAGGCGTTCACCTAAAAAGGGATGCGTCGCCGTCCTGGCTGGCGCCGGCTGTCCGGCCGCATGCTTCTCATGGGTTTGAGGCAACCAGAAGGACTGCCGCAACCACGGATAGGGAGGCAGGGACAGGGCGGGTCCTCGTCGTGGGAGCAGAGACGACCAGTTCAAAGGATAACCGCGCACGTGTAGGGCGGCCAGGGTATGCAGCAGACTTTGCTGCTCGGGGATATCGTTGCGTAAGGAACCGGAAACAGTCGCGTCGTGATCCGAGGCGGCTACCGTGCGCTCCAGTGAAACGGTCAATACGGGATTGGGGCTGATCTCTATGAAATAGTTATAGCCCTGCTCCAAAAGCAGCGCCGCCGTTTCATGGAAGCGTACCGGCCGGCGCAAGTTGCGGCACCAGTACTCGGGGTCAAGTTGCTCGCCGGAGTGAGACGACGCGGTTACGGTGGAGAAAAAGGGCGTGGTCTCAGATTGTGGCCGCAAAGGTTCCAGCGTTTGTCGCAGCCTGGGCAGCAGGGGTTCCATATAGGCTGAATGAGAGGCGTAATCCACGTTGATACGACGACAAAACGCGCCTTGCCGCGCCAGTTGATCCAATACCCGGTCCAGCAATTCCGGCGGCCCCGAAAGCAAATGGGATTCCGGGTCGTTTTTGGCGGCCACGGTTAGCCGGCCTGCATGCTCCTGCAAATGGGGCTGAAGCAGATCGGGATCGCAAGCGACCACTGCCATGGCGCCTCCGGTTCCGCTCTCGGACACAATCTTGCTGCGCAGACAAATAACTTTGGCCGCTTGCTCCAGTGAAAGGGCGCCGCTGATATGAGCCGCTGCAACCTCACCCATGCTATGACCGATCACGGCAGCCGGTTTGACGCCCATGTGTTGCCATAATTTGGCAAGGCTGACCTGGATAGCGAAAAGAACGGGTTGAACCACATTGACCTCTGCCAGGCGAGAGGTCTCGGGCGTTGCGAAGAGTTCGTCCGCGAGGGACCAGTCAACCAGATCGTCAAACACCCGGGCACAATCTTCTATGCTCCGGCGGAATACGGGTTCTGTACGATAAAGCTCCCGGCCCATACCGAGCCATTGAGAGCCCTGACCGGGGAAGACAAACACCGGTCGGACCGGGTCATTGACAGCCGCACGACCACGGTAACAGTCGGCGGGCTCTTGACCCTCCAGCCAGGATTGCAAACGGTCGGCAAGTGTTGTCGTTGTATCGGCGAATAACACCAGACGTTCTTCGCCTTGATGCAACCCGGCCAGTTGTGCCGGCAGATCGCGAGCATGGGGCCGGCTCTCCAACCAAGCGAGTAGGTCTCGTGCACGCTGAGTGAGGGCTTTTTCCCGATGGGCGGCAAGGAGATAGGGTTGCGCCGCGCATCCTTCGGCGGAGCGGGACCGCGGCGGGCCGTCCGGCTTATGGACGGTTGGGGTGAAACCGGTTTCGAACCACTCCCCGAGGCAGGCCTGCCATCGGAGAACATCGTCCTCGTCGCGGTGCAGGGTTCCCAGAGTAAAGACGGATTGAGAACTGACCGCGGCGGTGGCCTCTACCGCCCGAGTAAGCAATGGATGGGGGCTCAACTCGATGAACGTGCGCCGGCCCTCGGCCAGCAGGCAGTCGACAGCGTCGACAAACCGCACCTTTTGTCGCAGGTTCTGTTGCCAGTAGACCGATCCGGCTGTCCCCCGCAAAATTTCACCCGTAACGGATGATGCGAAAGGGATCATTGGGGGCATCGGCCGGATGTGAGTCAGATCATTGGCAAGGGGCTCCAATAGAGGTTCAACCGCGGGCGAGTGGGGGGAACAGTTGGCCCGCACCACACGGCAGACGTGCCCCTGACCGTTCAAAATATCACCGAGCTGAACAATGGCATCCGGCGGGCCCTGGATCACGGTCTGTTCAGGGGCGTTCAGGCAAATGATATGGATGTCGTCCGGATTGGCCGTGTGGGTTTCAACAGCCTTTCGGGACTCTTTTTCGTCCAGGGGAACCAGTAATGCCCTACCACTACCTTGGATTTGCTGTAAAAGCCTGCTGCGGCTGACAACCAGGCGAGCG
The DNA here is from genome assembly GCA_030066195.1 of Acidobacteriota bacterium. Taxonomy (GTDB): domain Bacteria; phylum Acidobacteriota; class Holophagae; order Acanthopleuribacterales; family Acanthopleuribacteraceae; genus JASJCB01. The sequence goes on along the minus strand of JASJCB010000229.1, from coordinate 10,638 downwards.
GCGTCTTCCAGGTCAAGCATGCCCGCCACATGGGCAGCGGCAACCTCGCCGACGCTGTGACCTACCACGGCGCCGGGCTCCACCCCATGATGTTCCCAGAGCCGGGTTAAGGCGACTTGAATAGCAAAGAGCAACGGTTGGGTGACGTCAAAGGATTCACTGGAAAAATCGCCCGCTACAAGGCGCTCGACGGCAGACCAGCCGGTAAAAGGTTTCAAAGCCCTGTCGCATTCGACAAGGGCATGGTGGAAAACAGGTTCAGCAGCAAGTAGAACACGACCCATGCCCGGCCATTGCGAGCCATGACCGGAAAAAACAAAAACCGGTTTCTCGGGCCGGCCGCCGGCACTTAAACGAGTAGGCCGGGCCGGCTTGGCGCGCTCGCGCAGGGTCGCGGCCAGGTCCCGGTGGTCGGCGCCGCTGACAGCCATGCGAAAGGAGCCTTCATCATTTATAAGCGGCTCAAAGGCCGAACCGGGATAGGTCTCGGTTTCCAGCTGTTCGGCGCGTTCAAGAGCAAGACGGCCCAATTCCTCGGCAGAGTCGGCTACCAGGAAAACCGTGGACCGGCGCCGGGCAGGTGGTTCACGCAAAATGACGTGGGCATTGGTGCCGCCGAAACCAAACGAAGAAACACCGGCCCGGCGAGGAAAACCCGCGGGCCAGGGGCCGGCCTGGTCTTGAACCCGGAGTTTCCGGGCGGCCAAATCGATGGCCGGGTTGGGATTGGCGAAGTTCAGATTTGCGGGTATCCAGTCTGCCTGCAAGGCGAGGACTGTCTTGAGCAGGCCCGCCATACCCGCGGCCGCTTCTAAATGACCGATGTTGGTTTTGACCGAACCGATATGCAAGGGGTCCGAGGGGTCACGGCCGCAGCCGTAAACAGCCCCCAGGGCAGATGTTTCTATGGGGTCTCCCAGCCTGGTGCCCGTACCGTGGGCTTCTACGTATTGAACCTCGGAGCCGTCCACTCCGGCATCGGCGAGAGCCTTGGCGATTACCTGTTGCTGCGCGGCAGGATTGGGTGCGGTCAGGCCGTTTGAGTAGCCGTCGTTGTTCACGGCACTGCCTTCTAGAATCGCGTAGATTCGGTCGCCGTCTACCAAGGCGCGGTCGAGGGGCTTGAGCACAGTGAAGGCAGCGCCCTCTCCACGCACATAACCGTTGGCCGCGGCGTCAAAAGCCTTCACACGGGCATCTTTGCCCAGACCGCCGAATTGAGCCATGGCAACCGTGCTATGCGGCGCCAAAATCAAGTTTACAGCGCCGGCAAGCGCCAAGTCCGCCTCGCCACACTGAAGTGCTCGCCTGGCCTGATGGACCGCAACCAGAGATGCAGAACAAGCCGTGTTCAACGTGACGCTGGGACCCATCAGCCCAAGTGAGTAGGAGATCCTTGCCGCGATAATGCTGGAATCCAATCCGGTTGCGGTATGTTGAACAAATGCCTCTACCGGGTTGAGACGGGCATAGTCATCCCACATGGCGCCCACGAAAACACCGGTATTGCTATCGCGCATGTCAGCGGGCGGGCGACCGGCATCTTCCAATGCTTCCCAAGCCAGTTCCAGCATCAGCCGTTGTTGGGGGTCCATTTGCACCGCTTCCCGCAAGCTGATCCCGAAAAAGTCGGCGTCGAAACCATCAACCCGGTCCAGGAATCCGCCGCGAATGCTATTGGTGGTGCCGGGACGGGACAGTTCGGGATCATGGAAACGGCTCAAGTGTAGTCTTTCTTCCGGAGCAGGGCCGATGGCATCGATGCCCCGGCACAATAATCGCCAAAAGGCATCGGGATTATCCGCACCTCCCGGAAAACGGCAACTCAAGCCCACAACGGCTATCGGCCGGCTGATGGATGCCGTGTCAATCGAACCGGCCGACTGCCGGTTCATCGCCGCCGCGGTCCCAGTCAGGTTATTCAGCAAATCGGACAAACAAGGGGCCTCCCAAAACAACGTACTCGACAAAGCACGTTCCAGCCTGGTCTCCAAAAGCGGGATGAGCGCGGTAGCCTTGCCGGAATCCAGGCCCATGTCTTTGAAGCGCGCGGCGGGGTTGATTTCGTGGGGCGGTATGTTCAGTGCCTCGGCCAGCGCTTCTCTCAGCAACCTTTCCAGATCTCGATTTTCACCACCAGGGTCAAGATGGTTTTGACCTGTCATGATGGGATTCTCCTACAATAAAAAGTGGCTATCGTTTCGAGGCACCAATTTAACGGGTTACGGCGCCGTGACGGTTTCTCCGTATGGCGTCAGGTGACCATCGGCCAATTTGATGATGTGGTCGGCCACGGAAAAATATTGATCGTCGTGTGTCACGGCGATGACGGTTTTGCCGCCGGCTTTGAGGTCGGGTAAGATTTCCTGGTAGAACACGCGCTTGAATTGGGGATCCTGGTCGCAGGCCCATTCGTCGAACAAGTAGATAGGACGGTTTTCGGCAACGGCAACCAACAGGGCGAGACGTTTGCGCTGCCCGGTGGAAAGGTTCGTGGTGGAGAAAGTACCCTCGGTGAGGGTTACCTTGTGATCCAGGTGCAACCTCTCAAGGTATCGTTGTATTAATGGGCCCATTTGCCGGCTATCCAAGCCCAGCAGCGATTGGAAAAGGTGAAAATCGGTAAATACCGTGGCAAAACACTGGCGGTAGAGGTCGCGGTTTTCGGTATCAACCGGCCGGCCGTCCAACAAAATACGACCTGCCTCCGGTTCGTAAAGTCCCGCAATCAACTTGGCAAGGGTCGATTTTCCGCTGCCGTTGCCGCCGACGATGAACACAATTTGACCGGCAGTCACTTTCAGATCAATGGGACCCAGTTGGAATTGTTCGTCCTCGCGCTCGCTGTAATAGGTATGCTGTACGCCCTCCAACTCGATAAATTCAACCGTGGGCGCTTGGGTTTCGCCGGTCAAATAAGTCTCGCCCGCAATTTCATCCAAATTCAAACCAAGGGCTTCGATCTTGTTGAGTGCGACAGATGCCTGGGCAATCACCGGCATAAAGCCGAGCAAGGAACTCAGGGGGCTGATCATGAAAACAAAAATCAACACCACCCCGGAAACCAAACCGGGATCCACCTCAATCAAGTGAGGAATCAGAAAAACCACCGCCCCGATGACGAAGAAAAAGCCGAGATTGCCGAGGGTGGTGGCAAGCTCGAATCCCGCCAGGCCCCAAATACGGTCTTCCTTATAGGAAGCTGCCGTAGGCTGCAGGTGTTCGTTTAAAAATGCGGACCGCCGGCCCGCATTCATTTTAAGTTCTTTCAAGCCCTCGGTGGTGTCGCGGAAGAGTTTGAACAACTGGTCCCCGGTTTCCCGAGAACGTTTGAAACGCCGTTTGGCGCGCTTGGTCATCAAGCTGAAGATTCCCACCATCCCCAAGGTGAAGACGGCCAGGGCCACCAGGACAGCAGGTGACAAGTAACTCACATAAAGCAAGCAGCCCAAGATGATCATACTGTAGATCACCACTTTGGGAATGATGTTTAAACCGCGTGTGATGGAACCGATGTCATTGGTCAGTGTGGCGTAAAGGCGGTGCGGGCCCATCCGTTCCAGAAAACGCAAGGGACTGTGCAGAATCCGCTCGATCATTTTCAAGCGCAAGTGATAAACCGCGCCTTCCGAGAGCTGGAACAAGGGAATCTGACCGCTGAGGTAGGTTAGGAGATAGATGATCGCCATGGCATAGAACTGCGTGGTCATAAAACGATCGGCGGGTAGGCCGCCCTCTATGGCGCGATGGATCGTGGTTATCAGAAACGTACTGCTGGCCCCGCCCAACAGGCCGAATACGGTCGCCAAAAGAAGGGTACGCTTGGATTTCTTGAACAGATACAGAAGAATGGCCATGGATGGTTCGCCCTTTATGGAATGAGGTTAACGCCGGGATGAGGCCGGTACCAAACGGTAGCTGTAGCGCACTAAATGGCGATTATCGTCTTCGTCGTCCACAATGGCGTACGCTTTGCCATGGCGGAACGTCATCTTGGCGGGATTGCCGAAAAACCCGCCGAAAAGGTTGACAGGAATGTCGGGAAGCCTGGTGGTCCCGATAAATTTGCCGGTGCGGTCGAAAATATCGGCACGAGTTTCACCGGTTTTGGGGTTATAGTCGTGGACCACCAGCAAGCCGTTGTCCTCCATGGGAATCAACCCGAAAATAGGGGGCTTGCGCGGTGGGAATTCGGCCAATTCGATGGCGCGCCTGATGACAGCAGGGGTGACCATCACCTGCATGGAACTCGGCAACTTGGCAAAGATTACCTCACGCATGGGATCGGTAAAGGCATCCAGTTCGTCTTCTTTCAAGGGGATAACCCGGTATTCGCGTTTGATGGTGCGCAGGGGTTTTAGTTCGGGATCGTAATAGGTAATCTCGTAGTTATCCGTGGTGGCCGTGTAGAGATAGCCGTCAGGGGTAAACGCCATCAGCCCGATCCCGGTATGGCCGATGCGCAACCAACTGGCAATGAATTCGGCCCACCAGCCGGGGCGATCCAACTGGCTGCGCTGAAAACGATCGACCACGGTTTCCGAAATTTGAAGTTGCGGCTTGAATTCGGTATCGAAAATGCCCGTGCGAACATAGGAGTCTATTCCTTCTCTTTTGGGGACCATGAACATGGCCGCATAGTACTTGCCGCTGGGAGCAAACATCGCATATTGAAAGAACATTCCCAGGTTTTGGGGTTCCCGCTTCCGTTCAAACTTCAAGGCCCCATCGAAATAGTGGAACCTGGCCATTCCTTGAATGCTGTCAAATGCAATCGCCCCGCCGCTGTTCAGGAATGACATGGAGTTGAGCGCCTGGAATTGTCCCGGCCCCTGACCCGCGCCGCCGATTATCTTTTGGAATCGACCCGTTTTATCGAAGGCCACAACGCGATTCTCTACCGGATCTACCAGGTAGATATTGCCTTTTTGATCCAGCTCTACAGCAACGCCGGCACCGTTCCATAGGAAATGATCCTCCTCTCCGCTGTCGGGACCCAGGCGTAACTCCTCTTCGAAAATCAGGGTCATGGGAGAGCCGGTCGGCCGTTTTCCATTGACCACTTCTTCAGCACCGAAGCAAGTCAGGCTAAGCAGAAAAACAAAATAACGTATCGTCATGATTATGCTCCATTTGGCGGGCGCCTATCTTACCCGCTAATCGGACTCTAAGTGAAGAGCCGGGGGTCTTGGCAAGGATGAGACCATTCAAGCGTGTTGCCATTCGACCTGATCGGATTCGACCATGTCGCCCATGGCCACGCAGATCTTGCGTGGGCCCACATAAGGCTTGCGTGCGTGGGCTACCAGCATGTTGTCCAACATAATGATGTCACCCTCCTGCCAGGGCAAAGCAACAGCGTGATCCCAGTAAAGCTGGTTTACGATTTCGATCGCGTCATCGGGAATCGGACTGCCGTCGCCGAAATAGACGTGGCGGGGATACTCCTCTTCGGCGTAGAGCTTGGGCATCAGTTCTCGCATTTCCTCATCCAGGTAACCGATGTGGTGCAGTTGGATTTGGTTGAAAAAGGATTTTTCTCCCGTTTTGGGATGGGTGATGACACCGGGTCCGTACTGGCGAATGCGCAGGCCGTCTCCGGGCAGCCATTGGAATTGAATACCGTCACGACGGCACAGTTTCTCGACCCGATCACGATCTTCGGTTTTGAAAAAATCGCGCCAACTGACGTCCAGCCCCTCTTTGAAATTACGCACGTAGAGCAGGCCCTTCGTGCTGAAATCGCGGGCCAAAGCTTCCGGCAGCGCCCGGTAGAGTTGACGGCAATCGACCAAGGGCGTTTCGCCGCCCTCCTTGGATGCTTTGACACAATAGAAAAACTGCCGCGAAGGCCAGCGGGCCATATGACAACTTTCATTGTGAAACAAAATGGGTTTGTCTTCCGGGTAGGGTGTCGACTTGTAAATTTTTTCACCCTGCTCCTCGGGTGGCAGGTCGCCGTATTTTCCAAACAGTTCCCCACACGCCAGGGCGCAGACTCGTTCGAACTGGACGATCGAAGTAATGCCGAAGCCACGCAGTAAAATGGCGCCGTGCGTCAGTAGAAGACGTTCCAGGCGATCACGATTGACCCCGGCCCACTCGGCCAGGTCTACATCGGGGGAATTGGGCGTCAGCACCAGCGGCAAACGATGCGGGTCAATAAAGGATTCGGTAACAAGGTCGGCAGTATCTACCATGGCCATGCGGCGACTGCTTTTGCGCGGTCCTCCGGGTTTGAATGACGGTCGCTTGCGACCGGTGCGCCCCGGTGTGTTGTTGATTTGAGTCGTCATAGCTCCCCCTCTAGTCGTAACAGATTGAGCATACCAGGTGTCTCTCGATGGATTGACGGCAACTGCAGTGCCCGGCCGGGCGCTCGACATTCACCATTCCGTGACAAAGTGTCGCAAGGAACAGCAATGAATTCCCTGCGACACCGTCGCCGGCTTCAGGCGAAAGCACGCGTCAAGCCCCGACTTGTCTGCTTAGATTTTTCTCAAGGAAGTGCGCCAGAGGCTCCACGTGAACATCCTTGTTCCAATGTGCATGGAGATCTTCCAGGATATGGTGTTCATCAACCAACTCGCCCTTTTGAAAGAAGCGAATGATCGGGTGCAGGAAACTACTGCGATGGGCGTTCTCCGGTTGAATGGAGCGCTCCAAGGCAAAGGCATTCCCCTCGATCTTGCCGAATTCCAAGGTGATGACGAAATGATCTTTACCTTGGGCAAAACCTTTTTCTTTAACCAGGTCGATCGGAACTTCCCGGTAGTAGGCGGCGTTTTCATCGTCAAGAACGACGACGTCGCCTATAGAGCCGAATTGCTGCCACAGCGAGGAGGTGCGGTTGACGTTTTCAATGATCTCATCAAGAAGAGCACGAGGGCTGTCGGTCGAAAGGTCTTTTTTCGGCCACCCGCTGTTGTGGTACTTCGCATCGAGTATATTGGCCAGTGCGCGTACACAATAACGGAATCCGTGGATAAAGCTGGCCGTGGATTTTTTGTAATCGCGCATCTGCATCAATGTGCCGGCAAAAAAGAGGTCGGGTACCGTGGTGGATTCCCACTCGGCAGTCTGCTCGGGGAAACGGTTATTGATGGCCATGGCCGGGTAGCAGTGTTCGTCGAAAATGTTGTTCTCGAAACGGAAGCCGGCGGCCACAATTACGCGGTCGTAGACCAGAATTTCCTTTTCTCCTTCCGCGTGGGTGTAGGAAACAGAAACGTGGTAACCGTCCTCTTTTTTGTCGATGTTGGTGATAATCCCATCTAGAACCGCATTTTGACACTTTAGTTGATAGGTGTCGAGAAAGTTGTTGTTCACCGCACGCAAATGGCCGACGAAACGGCTTTCCCAAGCCAGCTTTAGACTTTCCGGGCTGATGACGTGGATGAATTGGGTGGTTTCAACGAGGGCGTCGGCGGTTTCGAAGGCCGAATTTCCTTTACCTATGATCAGGACTCTCTGGTTGATGAAGTCTTTGGGATCAACCGAAACATCAGAATACCATTCGGCAGTATCCAAACCGGGAATCGGCCATTTGCACATGGCGGACAAACCGGTTGCCACAATCAGTTTTTTTGCCTGAAATCTTTCTCCGGTGGTGCTGGTCAGTCTGAAATAACCATCGCGCCTGGTGACATGGACGATACGGGTATTGGTTTTGACCTTGATCTGAAAACGCTCAGCGAAATCTTCCAGGTAGTCTACATAGCTGTCGGCGGGAGGAAAGTAGCGTTCACTGTAGTTCTTGAAACGAAACTCGGCATCGTCGCACAGTAGAGAGTTCCAGTCCCAGCGCAGGTTGATTTCAGGATCGTCGTAACCGGTATAAACCTTATTGATGGAAATCAACGTCCGGTGCCGGGGGTAGGTTTTGAAAAAGGTGCCCACCCCTTCTCCGGCTTCCAGAATGAGGTAATCCCGATTCCTTTTGTTGAACTCATAGGCTAATTGAAGCCCGGCGGGTCCGCCGCCTAGAATGATGTACTCGTGTGGTTCCATGATGTTCGTTCTCCACTAAAGAAAGCTTGCTACATGTTGTTGGTATGATCCGGACGGCAATCAAGAACACCGCTTCTTGCGTTCTTCTTCCACCTCGGCTCGTTTGGTTTCGTTGTTGGTCTCGCCATAAGCGGTTTCCAACAAGGTCAATGCTTCACAAAGGAGTTTAGGGCTCTTTTTCTCCCGACAAAGCTCGCGGCCTTTTTCACCATGTTGAATGGCGTCTTCGATTTGTCCCAATTTGTAATAGGTCTGGGCGATTCGAGTGTGGGCGCTCCCCAAGATTTTCTTCTTGTCACCCATGCTCTCAGCCCGCTCGATACTTTTAGCAAACCACTCACGAGCTTTCTCATTGTCCTCCACACCCAAATAGGCAGAACCCAAGCTGTATTGGATGATGGCGGCTACATGCTTGTGTTTACCGCTGGTCAGGGGATCGTAATAGGCGTTAGCTTTCAGCAGATATTCAATCGCCTCACCTTTTTTATCCAGTCGGGAGTAGGACACACCGATGTAATTGTTGACTTCGGCTTTCAATTGAACGATGCGTTCTGCATCCGCATTTTCAGGGGGATGGGTATCCAACTCCGTCATCGCTTTCTCAAAAAGAGGAATGGCATTTTCGTACTCGCCACGATCGAATTTGGCAAGGGCATAGTGAATGGCCGCGCCGGGGGGCGGCTCTTCGCCTTCCGCGAGGGGAGCGGGCGAGTTATCCTTGCAGCCGCTCACTAGAATCGCCATTGCGCAAAGCAAAATAGCAATTTGGATTGTTTTCATGGGGACTAATGGTAATTTCTCTCTCATGGGAGCTCCTTATCGTTGATTCATTGAGTCGGGGTAGGTTCGGGTGTCGGCGGTGAAGAGCTTTCCGATTCGGGAACTAATTTTACCGAGGTTAAGGTGTTTGCCCCAAGCAATTCTTGCTGCCAGTCGTCACCGTTGTCAGTGTGGCCGCCGTCTGGTTCAAAACCGATGACGTGTGCCGGATCAAGATCCTCTGCAATGCACGCGGCTATCATGCCGGCATGGGGTTCATCCAGCATATCATAATGTGAAGCGTTGACATCACGTACGGTCAGGTCGGTAACCTGCTTTCTCCAACGCTCAGCCTGGTCTACGGATTTACTCGCTGCCCGAAATAGAGTGACGTGACCATCGAAGAAGCCGGGCCGGTAGACATCACAGGCGAGCACGCCCGAACGATAATCACGCCACACGTCGAACCAATGTTCTTCATTGACTTCAGCCGGTAAAGCATCTGCCTTTTTCAAAGCGTTTAAAACCGTTGTTAGGCGTGCTTCCGAATTCATGCCACGTATTTGTTGTTCGTTCAAATAGATATTTCGCTGCGTGTCACGCGTGGTATGTCTGGCAAATCTTAACAACAAGTCGGTTTCATCACCCCGGTCCGGCACATTTTCCGAGTCGCGGAGGAAACTGTCCAGAAGACCCACCCATGCTACTTCATCTTGATTGGCGCGTAATTGAAGGGCCGCCTCGAAGGCGACCACGCCGCCGGAGGACCAACCCGCCAAATAATACGGCCCTTTGGGTTGTACAGTTTTGATGGCCGCAACGAACCGACGAGCTCGATCCGTAACACTCGGAGGTGTTTGGATTGGTCTCACCAGACCGTAACAGGGCCGATCTTGATCCAACGCCTGAACCAGATTTCTGTAACTCCAAACATCTCCGCCGACAGCCGGTATGAAGAACAGCGGAGGTTTGTTACCTTTCTCCTGGATTGGAACAATCTGGTCGGAGGTTTTAGAAGAAAGGCCGGGAACAGCCCCGTTCCGGAGAAACAAGACGAGTTCTTCGACGCTAGGGTTTTCGAAGACAGACTTGAACGGCAACGTCACCCCAAAGGTGTCTTTAATTCTGGAAACCAGGCGGATCGTCACCAGGGAGTGACCGCCAAGCGCAAAGAAATTGTCGGTGACACTTACGCGCTCGACCGGCAGCAGATCCAGCCACAAGTCGGCCATTTTTTGTTCCCACTCGTCGCGCGGCGCCACATAAGCGCGCGGGTTCCATTCGGGCTTGGGCAAACTCTTGCGATCGATCTTCCCGCTGGGGGTCAGCGGGAAACGCTTCAGGAAGATATAAGTTGCGGGCACCATATATTCGGGCAAGCCGGCTGCCAGATGCGATGTCAACTCCGACTCAAGCTGATGCAGATCCTCATGGCCGTCCGCCGGAACAACATAGGCAGCCAGTTGCTGATTACCCGGCCGGTCTTCCCGAACAAGGACACATACCTCGGAAACAGAACGTTTCTCAGACAGACGCGCTTCTATTTCCCCTAACTCGATGCGGAGCCCGCGCAGTTTCACCTGATGGTCGATACGACCGATGAACTCGATCAACCCGGGTTGTTCATCGGGTTTGTAAAGAAAACGGGCCAGGTCACCACTTGCATAAAGACGCTCGCCATGGGTGCGCGCAAATGGATGGGGCAGGAAGGCGCATGCGGTCAGCGCGGCATGACCATGGTAGCCTCGCGCAAGTCCTGACCCGGCGATGTACAACTGACCGGGAACACCCACGGGAACGGGATTCAGCTGAGGATCGAGGATGTAAATGCCGACATTCCCAATCGCACGGCCGATGGGGACCGTGGGT
>JASJCB010000071.1 GCA_030066195.1 Acidobacteriota bacterium | reverse complement strand
CCGTTTCAGGAATCAGGCCCAAAGCGCCCTGGCGTTTCAGGCTTGTCCGAACGGCACGGTAGATTTGCGCCAGTTGCCGAACGGCTTCCGTACGTTCCGCCACCAGCACGCGCCGCGCCTCCAGGGAGCGCGTCAACTCCCGGTAATTGGCCGAGAACGCCGCGTTCAGATCGATGATTCGCTTCGAGAATCGCCTGGACAGGGTGTCGCGACCCCGGCTTCGATCCAGCTCGGCCGTAATCGCGGCTGTCTTGAGAAACTGCTCCATGGCGCTGTCGCCCAACAACGGAATCACTTTCACGGTTCACCCTCCATGCCCGAAAATACCGACCCCAAACGGATCGAGTCACCTGTAAGAAGGCGCTATCCTAGCAAGAGTGGTGCCGGCTGTCAATAGCAAATTTCAGGCCGGCTTTTGTTCGATGCCCTTTCCTTTGGAGCGTTTCATGACTAAATTGCTGACTGGAAGAGAGTTAGTCTGGTTATTTTTTTAAGACTTCCTATAGAAAAAAATAGCGATCGGCCCGACAAATGCCCTGATTTCTTCTAGAAAAGGCCGTGGTCGATCGGTTGAGTATCGTCTTTTCCACATGAAAACATCATGGTCGATCGGTTGAGCATTGGCTTTCCTAAATGAAACGGTTCTACTCGGTCGGTCGACCACGGCCTTTTCTACATGGAAGTGTCGTGGTCGACCGGCTGATTACCGTCTTTTCTGTATGAAATAGTCGCGGTCAACTGGCTGAGTTTCGTTATTCCTGCCTGAAATAGTAGCGGTCGACCAGTCGAGCAGGCGCATTTCCAAGTGGAAGGGTAAGCTCGGAGCCTATGTGTGTTTCCCGAGGTTCGGCCGATCGCGGATATGCAAACTACCGCGTTGCTTCAACCGGCAAGTCCATACAGTCGACCTCCGCAGGCATAGGCCGGTGCTGAGCGTTGGGAGCTTGGAATCAGTAGGCAAGATCGACCTTTTTGCCCCTCGGGCGTCGGATCGTTTCCGGGTAGGAGGCAAAATTTGCCGGGTGTTCGGCTCCTTTCTTCCCGGCGACTCTCGGCGGGATACAAAAATAACTACCTCAAAGTAAAGGGTTTTTGAACATAGGCGCAAACGAGTCTCTTTTTGGGAGATTGGTATGCTTTTTGCTGTTTAACTGCCGGAGGTTAGACCATGGTAGATGCACTGGGTAGTGAAAAAATGTTCGGTTTCCTGAAAACCGCCATGAATGCCGCTTCGTTGCGTCATCAGGTCGCTTCCTCCAACCTGGCCAATGTCGACACGCCCGGCTACAAGGCTCGCGAATTGGATTTCGAGGCCGTCATGCAGGACTACGTCGATCAGGAGGCCATGCAACCCGTAACCCGCGGTGACGTGCGCAATCCCTTGCCGCCGCCGCAACCTCTCAACTTCAAAGATTACATCACGGTCAAAGATACCGGCTATCTGGTCGATCAATTCGACGGCAACAATGTGGAACTGGAAAATGAAATGGCGGACATGGCCCACGCCCGCGGGCGGTTCAAGCTGGCCTCTCAATTCATGACGCGCAAGATCCGGCTCCTCAATGAAATCATGGCATCGAGGTAACACGGGATCAAGTTTAAACGCTTGATTCTCGATAAGCTTTAACGGTAGAGAGTAAGGATTCAGGTTATGTCACTGTACGGCTCCATAAAGATCAGTTCACAGGGACTTGCGGTACAACGTCAGCGCATGGAGTTGATCGCAAGCAATCTGGCCAATGTCAGCACCACCCGCACACCTGAGGGCGGCCCCTACCTGCGCCGTCAGTTGGTGGTGGAAGCCATTCCCAAGAGCGAGTTTGAAGAGCAACTGCATAACTTTATGAACAACGAGCACGACGATCTGATCAAGGGCGCACGCGCCACCGAGATCCGGCTCGATCCCTCTCCGCCTGTCATGCGTTATGAGCCCGAACATCCGCACGCGGATGCCGAGGGTTATGTGGCCTACCCCAATGTCAACCCCGCCATTGAAATGGTCGATATGGTCGGCACCAGCCGCTCCTATGAGGCCAATATCGCCGCCATCCGCTCCGCTCGAGAGATGGTCGGCGACACGATCGAGCTGTTGAGAACCTGATTCGGAGCTGAACCATGAGCATTGAATTCAATCCACTGCTTCCCCATCCCGATTTGCGGCGCACGCCCACTCAGATGGATGATAAACCGGGCGATGGTGCGAGTTTTTCCGATGTTCTCAAGTCAGCGATCAAAGAGGTCAATAAGCTACAAAACGACAGCGACCAGAAAATCAGCAGTCTGCTCCGGGGCGAGTCGCAAGACTTGCATGGCACCGTTCTGGCGGTCCAACAGGCAGATACGTCCTTCAAAATGATGATGCAGGTTCGCAATAGGATCGTTGAGGCTTATAAGGAGATTTCCAGGTCCGGTATGTAAAAACCGGAAGGGGCGATGTCGGGGGAGGTTAACTCATGGCAGACCCGGAAGAAACAGGCGGAACACCGGCAAGGCTGGATCCGCGCAATGTGATGAGCCAGTTGACCACCGGCCAGATGATCAGTCTGGGCGTGATCGTGGTCGCCAGTCTCTTTCTGGTTTACGGCATCTTCGTATTCGTTACCCGCGAGGAAATGGTTCCCTTGTACGATGTTCCCATGTCGGCCAAGGGCCAGGTCGCCATCGAGACCGAATTGAACACGCGCGGCGTTGAGTTCCAATCCACCGGCGACGGCCGCATCCTGGTTCCCCAAAGCAAGGCCATGGATCTGCGCACGCAATTCGAAGCCTTGGACATGGCGCCGCAGAGCAAAGCCGGCATGGCCATGATGGACGATACCAACCCCTTGAAGGCCGGCGATTACATGATTCGTATGAAAGCCCGCCAGGCCAAGGGCGAAGAGATCGAGATGATGCTGGAGGAGAACCCTCACGTCCAGAAGGCCAAGGTCGAGATATCCCCTCACAAGGACTCGCCGTTTGCCGATGAAACCGAACCCGCCAAGGTCTCGGTCATGTTGCGTTTGAAGAATTACGCCGAACTGAAAAAGACCCAGATCTTGGGCATGCAGCGCATGATCGCCGCGGCGGTCGAAGGCGCCAACCCGGACAGCGTGGTCATTACCGATCAGTACGGCAACCAGTTGACCGCGCCGCCGTCGGACGACGACTCCATCAGCATGTCCCAGTCCAACCTGGGCATCAAGGCGCAAATGGAACGGGACATGGAAGGCAAGATTCACGAGATCGTGGAAACCTTTTTGGGTCCCGGCAAGGTCAAGGCAAGGGTCAGCCTGGATGTCAATTTCGACCAGATCCAGCAGATCGAAAAGACATTCGGCGGCGACGACGCCGAGGGTGAACCTCAGAAATACAACGAGCAGAGCAAGACCGAGAAGATTCAACGTCAGGGACCGGCCGGTGATGCGGTCGGCGCGGCGGCCAACACGGCCCAGGGGCAAATTCCCCCCGCCGGCGAGGGCGCCGAGGGCTCGACCATCGACCGCGAAACCCTGACCAATCAGTATTACGTGAACGAACAACAGGTTACCACGCGTCAGCAGCCGCACACCATCGAGCGTCGCTCCATCGCGCTGCAACTGGATTACAAACTGGACGTCACCGTGGCCGAGCCGCCCGGTTTCTTCGCCAAGCTGACCAAAACCCAGCCCGACTGGATCGAGGAAAAGCTGGTGCCCCTGACCCGGGACGAACTGGATCGCATCGAGGAACTGGTCAAGGGCGCCACGGGTTTTGTGGAAGGCAAGGACTTCATCAGCATCCAGAACTTCGAGTTCAAACCGCTGGTCAGTAAAAAGGCGCAGGCCGCCATGGAAACCGGCCTCCTTTTCGAATATATCGACCGATGGACCAAACCGGTCTTGACCACGATCATTTTTGTGATCATCATGATGGTGGGCTTCTCGCTGTTCCGCCGCTTCGTAGCGCCCATTCTCCAACAGGCTCAGTTGGAGGAACCCGCCTTGTCCGCGGCTCTGCCCAGCGGACCGCCCAAGACAGTTGCCGAGTTGGAATCGGAACTGGAAGCCGAGATCGAAGCTTCCTCGCCGACCGCACAACTGTCCAAGTCCGAGATCATGAAGAAACGTCTGGTCGAAATGGTCCAACAGGACCCGGAATCGGTAGCCAGCCTGGTACGGACCTGGTTACTGGAAGACGAATAGGGAGCGGTCATGTCGGTAGTAGTCAGCAATGCCAAGGATCTCAAGGGCGTTCAGAAAGCGGCCATCCTGATGATCGCGCTGGGCGACGATGTCGCCGCGGAAATCTTCCGCTGCCTGGAAGAGGACGAGATCCAGGACGTCTCGCGCGAAATTGCCATGCTGAAGCATATCCAGCCGGATATCGCCTCGCAGGTCATCGAGGAATTCCACCTCATGGCCATGGCGCGCAACTACATCACCCAGGGCGGTATCGAGTTCGCCAAGAAACTGCTCATCAAATCGGTGGGTCCCGACATGGCCCGCAAGATCGTCGACCGCCTGGCCCGGGCCTTGGAAGCCAGCGCCGGTTTTACCTCGCTGGAGCGCGCCAACCCGCAACAGTTGGCCAAGTTCATTCAGAACGAGCACCCGCAGACGGTGGCCCTGATCATGGCCCACCTGGACGCCTCCCACGGCGCCGACGTGCTGGCCGCCTTGCCCGACGGCCTGCGCGCCGAGGTGGCCATGCGCATGGCCTCGTTGGAAGAGATCTCGCCCGAGGTCATTCGCCGCATCTCGCTCATTCTGGAACAAAAGCTGGAAGCCATCGGCGGCTTCAACGTGGAAGAATACGGCGGCGTTCGCGCGGTTGCCGAAATGTTCAACCGCATGGAACGCAACGTGGGCCGGCAGGTCTTGGAAAAGATCGAATCGCTGAACCCCGACCTGGCCGCTTCCATTCGCGACCTGATGTTCGTTTTCGACGACATCCTGCTGATTGACGACCAGGGCATCTCCGAGATCCTCAAACGCGTGGACCGCAAGGCGCTGTCCTACGCATTGAAGGGTACCTCGGAAGAGCTTCAGGCCCAGATCTTCCGCAACATGTCCAGCCGCGCGGTGGAGATGCTGAAGGAGGAAATGGAATACCTGGGTGCGGTCAAACTGAAGGAAGTGGAAAAAGCCCAACACCAGATCGTCGAAGTGGTTCGCCAACTGGAAGAGGAAGGCATCATCACCATCGGCGGCTCCGGTGGAGGCGACGAATATGTCACGTAAAATCTACAAACAGGGCAAGTCCCCCGATTCGAGCCCGTTCCAGTTCCAGCCCTCCTACACGCCCACGGGCGAGGAAGGACTCAGCGACCTGGAGGCCCAGGCCGAATTGGATGCGTTCCAGGACAGCGGCAGCCGGCCGTCGCGGTCTTCCGGCAACAGCGGCGGCGCGCCCTCGGTAGATGTGGAAGAACTGATCGAACGCGCCCGCAAGGACGCCGACCATATCGTCAGCCGCGCCAATGCCGAGGCCGCGGCCGTGGAACGGGAAGCCTACGAGAAAGGCCTGGAGGAGGGTCGCAAAACCGGCGAGTTGATGGCCGAGCAACAAATGCAGGCCATGCTCTCGCACTATCACCAAAGCTTGACCGCGCTGGATCAGGCGCGCGCCCTGATGTTGGACCAGATGCAATTGGACATCCTGGATCTGGTCCTGGCCACTACCCGCAAACTGGTCAACACCGAGTTACGCGCCAATCCGCACGCCATCCTCTCCATGATCAAAGAAGCCATCCAGACCCTGAAACAGCGCAAGAACCTGACCATCTACCTGAACGCCGAGGATCACCACTTCACCATGTCCATCTCGGAAACCGAGCGGCAGAGTTGGCTGGGCACCCAGGTTGCACTGGAAGTCGATCCCCAGCTGACTCGCGGCAGTTTCCGCATCGAGACCGCCTCCGGCGAACTGGATGCCGAGATAGACACCCGCCTCAACCGCCTGGCCGAGGACATGCGCCAGGCCTTCGAGAACCTATGATCGATTTTGCCCGCGTCAAAGACATCGTCGAGAAAACCAAGACCTACCGCCACCTGGGCCGCGTGTCCAAGGTGAGCGGCCTGGTGGTGGAGTCGTTGGGCCCCACTACACGCGTGGGCGAACTGTGCCATATCACCTCCTCCGAGGACGAGCGTAAATATCCCGCCGAGGTCATCGGCTTTACCGAGAACAAGGTGCTGCTGATGCCGTTGGGCGTGACGGCCGGCATCAAATTGGGCGATCGTGTCGAAGCGTCCGGCGAACTGCCCACGGTGGGCGTTTCCGAACAATTGCTGGGGCGCATTCTCAACGGCATGGGCGAGCCCATCGACGAACAGCCGCCGGTTGTGCCCGAGTCCTGGTACCCCATCCAAGGCACTCCGGTCAACCCCTTGACCCGCGCCCGCATCACCGACCTCTTCTCCACCGGCATTCGCGCCATTGACGGCCTTTTGACCTGCGGCGTGGGGCAGCGCGTGGGCATCTTCGCCGGTTCCGGGGTGGGCAAGTCCACACTTTTGGGTATGGTGGCCCGGCAATCGTCGGCAGATGTCAACGTCATCTCGCTGGTGGGTGAACGCGGCCGCGAGCTGAGCGCCTTTATCGAAAACGATTTGGGACCCGAGGGTTTGAAAAAATCGGTCATCGTGATTTCCACCTCGGACAATCCGCCGCTCATCCGCATGCGCGCCGCGCTGATGGCGACCGCCGTTGCCGAGTTCTTCCGAGACAAGGGTAAAAACGTTCTCCTGATGATGGACTCGGTCACCCGCTTTGCCATGGCCCAACGCGAGGTCGGCCTGAGCGCGGGCGAGCCGCCTTCCTCGAAGGGATATACCCCGTCGGTCTTTGCCCTGCTGCCGCAACTGCTGGAGCGCGCGGGCAATTTCCGCAACGGCTCGATTACCGCCATCTACACCGTGCTTGTGGAAGGCGACGACATGAACGAACCCATCGCCGACGCGGTGCGCTCCATTCTGGACGGGCATATCGTGCTCAGCCGCAAAATGGCCGCCCGCAACCATTATCCCGCTATCGATGTGCTGGGTTCGGTCTCACGACTCATGAAAGATATGGTCACGCCGGAGCAAAATCAACTGGCGGGTAAACTGCGCGACCTGATGGCAACCTACGACGAGGCCGAGGACCTGATCAATATCGGCGCCTATGCCTCCGGTTCCAATGCGGCGATCGACCAGGCGATTGCCTTCAACGACCCCATCAATGAGTTTTTGAAACAACGGGTGGGGGAAATCAGTAACCATGAACAGGCACTGGAAGGCATGGCCGGGATCTTCGGACTGGACATCCATAACTTCGTGCCCAATATGCCGGCGACGACGAAATGAAGAAATTCAAGTTCAGATTGGAAAGCGTTTTAAAGGTTCGCGCCCTGCACAAAAAGCTGGCGGAACGCGATCTGGCCGCGACGCAACACAAGGTGAACCGCAACACCCGCGAGTTGGAAGGGGTTCGCGATGCCTACGCGCAATCGTTCGCCGCCCAGGTCTACGACGCGGCCAATCCGGCCTATTTGAACGAGGTGCTGCTGCACTACCGCAAGGGCCTCAAAGCACGCGAAGAGGTCCTGGCCGAGCGTCAAAAGGAACTGAATGAAAAGCTGGAGAGCGAAAAGAAGATCCTCACGCGCCGCATGCGCGACGAAATGGTGATGGACAAACTCAAGGACCACCAGAAACAGGAGTACCTTCGCCAGGTAGACCTGCAAGAGCAATCGGAAATCGAAGAAATCGACCTTTTGAAGCGAGGGAACAAATGATGAAATGGCTTTGGATCGTCATGTTGGCCTGGTCCCTCGGCGCCATGGCCCAGGAAGAAACGAATGAAACGCCGAAACCCGCCGAGGAAGACAGCGGCCAAAAGGCAACGCGGCAAATCTCCGTCCGCGATCTTCGAGAAGCCGACGAGAAGCTGAACAAGGAACGCGAAGTTCTGACCAAAAGCGAGCGCCGTATCGCGCAATTGTTGGAGCAGTTGGAAAACAGTTCACAGGCCCTGGCCACCCGCGAAACCACGCTGCAGGATATGCTGGCCAAGAGCACGCAGGGCAAGGGTGAGGATGAATTTCGGGTGCCCCAGGTTCAGATCGACTACTGGGACAAGCGCAATCCGGTGGTGGCGGCCAAGGATTTCGCGCCCTTGTATATTTCCGAAACCAGAATTGCCGTGGACATCATCAAACGCATGAAAAAGAAGAATGCGGCCCGCTTGATCGATGAGGTTTCCAAACTGGAAGAGGGCGGCATTAATGGCATTGAAATTGCTGCTAAGCTAAACGAAGCCGTGGGCATCAGCGAAACTGCCAAGAAGTAGTTTCCCGGCCGCGAGGCGCCGAGACCTCCCGAGGAACCCGAAAACCGGGCTCCGGGGGAGGCGTGTATCCGGAGGAAGCCATGCAGTTAGCCGTGGGAGAATTCCAAAGCACGGAAACCGCAACCATCAGTGGTAAAAAGATGCGAGGTAAGAAGGGAAAAAAGGGTTTCTCCTTTCTCTCCATGTTCAACGGGGCTCGGACCAACCCGGCAAAAATTTCCGGTTTGGGGCAAAAGTTGCAGGCGGGCAAACAGGCCGGCCTCAAGGGCGCCGAACCCTCCGGTCTCACTCCGGCGCTGAAGGCCAAGGCCGCCAACGCCCTGGAACTGGTCGATGCCGAATTACCCGCGGTCAAACTGCCCAAGGTGCGCACCAAAACGGGCGAACGCACCGAGAGTTTTCCAGGTTTGACATCCAAATTGAAAGAGGGGAAGAACCCTGCCGGCAAGGGCAAAACCGCGACCACGCCCGAAGAGCAGTTGGTCGCCGGCCTGGCCTTGACCCAGACCGGCGTTAAAAAGAAAGCGGGTAAAGGTGAAGCGACAAAGACAGTGAAAGCAGAGGGTGATGCAAATCAAGCCGAGACAAGTTCAGCCGGCAAGAAAAAAGCACCGGCCCTAAAACTGTCGGCACAATACACGGTCGCCTCAGGCGATCAGCCGGAAAAGGGCAAACAGGTAGCCCGGGACGGTTTGAAGACGGCTGTAATCGACAAGCAGGCGGAAGTTAAGGGCAAGTCGGCGGTTTTGACCGAGGTGATGCAAGGTCGGGAGCTCGCCTCCGCTGACAAGAAAACGAAAGTTGCCGTCAAAGGGGCGACAGTTGAGACGCCGATAGCGGGCAAACCCGTTAAGGGTGAGGCGGCCGAAAGCGCCAAAACACTCGGCGCAAAAATGTTCGTGGGAACCACCGGCGATGCCGTCAAGTCGGCAGATGCCGAACAGGCCCCTGTTGCCGCCAAGATCAAAGATCTGATACGTCAGAAATTGGACCGGCCCGAGGAAACAATCAGACCGCAACAGTCCGCCGGCAAAGCAAAACCCGACGCGGGCAATCCGGCAGTTGTGGAAAAGCAGACGTCGCGGGCTGCAGAGGCGAAAGTCGTCGCCCAAGGACAAAAACTGGAACAGACGCCGGTAGATGTGAAGGTTTCCCGTGGGGTTGAAGCCCTCAACCCGAACAAGGCCACTGTTGTTGCCGCTCAATCGCCCAAGCAGGCGAAAGCAACAACGGCTGCCAAAGAGAAAGCCGGCCTTGTGGAAACCGTCAGGAAATCGAAGAGCGGGAAGGCCGGTCTTGCTGCCGAACGGGTGAAAGAGCCCCGACAGGTGGAGCAACCGGCGCCCCAAGTCAAAACCGAAGCGGCCAAACCGGTGAACCCTCCCTCCGTCAAAGCCTTCAACGTCGCATTGGAGCAAGCGGTCGGGGAAAAACCCAAGAGCGCGAGCGGCAGCAATACCATGCCGGAAACCGTCTCAACCAAAATCCAGGCAACCCAAACGACGCAAACCACCCAGGCCGCTCAAGCAACGGAAACACCGCCGCCCCGCCCGCCTCAACCCATGTTCCGCCAGGTAGAGGAGGGCCTTCGCCAGGCCTATGTGATTCGCCCGAAAGCGGTCACGGTGAAGATCATTCCCGAGGATTTGGGAGAGTTGCGCATCAAGGTTTCTGTCGAGCAGGAACAGGTCCACGCCCAAATCGAAGCCGAGAGCCGCAAGGTCGCCGCTGTCCTACGGGACCACCAGGGCGAATTGGAACACCGCTTGCGCGAGAAGGGCATCGACCTGGAACGCCTGGACGTCCGCGAGAAGGAAGAGGGCGAACCGCAAAACCGGGGAGAATCTCGGGAAGACCAGGCGAAACGCCGAGAACAAGCGGGAAAACAGGGCAACCGACAAAGCGGCGACCGTTCCGATAACGGCGGTGAGCCCGGAGAAACCGCCGAAGAAACAACGGCTGAATCGGATGCCGCCCAAATCGTCGACGGTGAATCCTTCAGCTTTACGGTTTAAATACTTCTGTTGAGGGTTCGGAATTTACTTACGGGTAATCGGCCGTGATGACAGTCATGTCTACATCGCCGGCCCGGTGTACGCCGCCGCTCAGGACTCTGAATCCGTTCTCCTCCAAAACGGCCCTTAGTCCGGCTTCATCCATGTGGTCCGCGCCCATATGCTCGTCCTCGAAGATTTCCTCGCCTAGAACCAATCGGCCGCCGGGAGCCAGGACCCTGATTACCTCGGCAAGACCGGCTTTGCGGTTCGGCCAGTGGTGGAAACTGTTTACGGCAATTACTACTGTCTGCGATCTGTCCGCTGCCGGCAGGTTTCCCGCTTCTCCTACCTTGAACTCGATGTGATCGGCAGCGTCATGGCCGGCGGTTTCGGCTTCGGCGATGTCGATCATGGAGGGCGAATAGTCAACCCCTAAAGCCTTGCCCCTGGTCAGATACCGCGCCGCTTCGCGGACTGCCGAACCGGAGCCGCAGCCGATATCCAGCAATCGATCATCCGGCTCGAGCGCGGCCAATGCGACGGCTCTATGGTTACAGGGATGCTCGCCGTAGTGTTGCGCGTACCATTGCGCCATTTCTTCGGACCAGGGTTCATTGGGGCCGTTTCTTTCAGGCATCGGGGGAATGATTTCAGTTTGGTTGTTCATGGAAACCTCCTTACATTACGTCTTCCACAAATAAGATAGGTGTTCCGGCAGTCGTTTCACAGGGCGGCGCTTACGAAAAAATCGGCCGATTTTTAGCATGCGGCCGGGATTGGGGACCCGTTTAAGTCGCGGCGTGGTCCGGCGGCACCCTCAAATCAGGCGAAAAATTCTCGGTTCCCGGGAACAATCGAGTTTCAAGTTTCGAACACGTTATTTGGTTGTGATTTGGACATATGGGCATGCCGATCAAGGCGAATTCGGCCCCGTCCAGGCGTGCTGTGAGTTCAGCGACGGGCTCATCGGCCAGAAAAAAAGCATTGCGGTTCTCAACAACACGCCCAAAACCATCCGGCGATCGGCCTGGGCGTCTTGCAACGCGCCCAGAACAGATTGGCACAACCTTATGGATATGTTGTTCAGGCCTATCGGAATGAAAGTTGCCGTTTGACCCGTTTTTTGGTTGTTGTTTGGGATTTGCGTGAATTTCCAGCTGTTTTATGGGTTGTCGAAACTTGAAACTCGCACGTCGAAACGGGCCGCGGATTCAAAAAAGTGGTAACCTTTTCCTTGATGTCCGGTTATGCAAGGTGATGACGAGAGAAGGGGCGCCAGTGAGTTCGTTTACCGACAACAATCTCATGCTTCGTGTGGCCGAAGGGGAAGTGACCAATCTGGGCATTCTCTTTGAACGTTATCGCCGTAAACTCTATAACTACTTCCTTCGTCAGGTTCGCAAGCCGGAGCAGGCCGAGGATTTGGTTCAGGAGGTCTTCTTTCGCATCTTGAAGTACCGGCACACCTATACCGAAAAAATGCCTTTTCAAATGTGGATCTTCCGCATTGCACATAACGTCGGCGCGGATCATTTCGGCAAGCAGAAGGGCGATATGCAACTGGAAGAGGGCGATGAGGGCGGTCAGGTCTTCACGGACCCCATGGACGGCCTGGCCAAAGGCAAAGATCTGGGCGACCTACGTTCGGCCCTGGCTGAATTGAGCCCGGATAAACGAGAAGTACTCATCTTGAGCCGCTTTCATGATATGAAGTACAGTGAGATCGCCCGGGTCACGGGAACCTCGGTAGGCGCCGTCAAGGTGCGGGTCCATCGCGCCCTCAACGATTTACGGGACCGGTTCTTCAGGATCGGCAAGGAGCGTGTATCATGAATTGCGACGTGGCAAGAACCCTGATCCCCGAATACCTGGCCGGGTCATTGGCGCGCGGCGAGATGCTGCAAATTCAAGCCCACACGACCTCCTGCCGCAACTGTTACGCCGAGTTGGAGAGCTTGGAACAGACCTGGCGCACCCTGGGCGAATGGCCGGACGAGGAACCCGACGAGCGCATGAGCCGCAATTTCTACCACATGCTCGAAAGTTTCCAGCAGGGTATCCAAGCTTCGGACCGGGGCAAACAACCGGTGCGCGGCCCCGACCGTTGGTTTCACCGGGTTTCGCGCTCACCTTTGTTTCCCGCGGTTCTGGCCGCCGCTACACTCATGCTGGGCCTGCTGCTGGGCGGTCGGGCCGGCGGTCCGAGAGCCGGCGATATGGATAACCTACGCAATGACCTCAGTGAAATGACCCGTCTGGTCAGTCTGTCCTTGATGGAGAAGGAGTCGGCCGCGGATCGCCTCAACGGGGTGCGCTATGTCAGCCGCTTGGAGAAACCGGACAACCGGGTGTTGGATACCTTACTCCGTATCCTCGAAAACGACAGTAGTGTGAACGTGCGCCTGTCGGCCGCGGAGGCCCTTTACCACTTGCGAGATCTGCCGGAGGTTCGTTCCGGCCTGGTTTTGTCTCTGTCCCGACAAGACTCGGCGTTGGTCCAGTCGGCTCTTATCGATTGCCTGGTGGCCATCAACACGCCCGACGCCGCGGAAAGCCTGGAAGAACTGATTGCGGACCGGGAAACCGATCCTCTGGTCAAAGAAAAAGCCGAACTGGGTTTGATGGAAATCCAATAACCCGAGGAGAACGCCATGAGAACAACCCTGATTATTTTGCTCGCCGGGCTGCTCCCCGCGTTTGCCCAGGACGATCCCATCACTTTCAGCTATACCCGGCCGGACCAACCGGGGAAACTGATCGTGCGGTTGAATAACGGCGGCATCCAGGTAAGCGGCACGGACGGCGATGAATTGATCGTCAACATCGATGTGCCCAAATCCAGTGCGAAACCCAAGGACAGTAAGGCCGAGGGACTGCGACACCTGGCCTCCGGGACCGCCTTGGAAATCGTGGAAGAAGACAACGTGGCCGAGATCCATGTCAAGAGCCATGAAACGACCACCAATCTGAATATCCAGGTGCCGCGTCGTACATCGCTGGTGCTGAGCACGCACCGTAACGGCAACATCGCGGTTAGCGACGTAACCGGCGACATGGAACTGGAAGCCCACGCCGGCGATATTTCGGTAAAAAACGTCTCCGGCTCCGTCCTGGCTCATAGTCTGCGCGGAGAGATCACCGCAACCTTGACAGGGGTCACGCCCGGTCGAGCCCAATCCTTCAGCACACTGCAGGGGGATGTGGATGTGACCTTGCCGCCGTCGGTAGCCGCTGAGTTCTGCATGGAGAGCCAGTTCGGCGAGGTATTTACCGATTTCGAGATAGAGATGACGGGTACCCGCATCAGCGGCGGTAAGCGCGATCGCAACGGCCGTTTTCAACTGGGCTTGGAAAAGGCCCTCTATGCAAATGTCAACGGCGGCGGCCCCCGTTTCGATTTCAAATCCCTGAAAGGCAATATCTATATCAGGACCCTGTCGTCCTCCGGCAGTAAGAAATAGGTAGCGCCGTTCGGCGCTATTGCGGTCATTCTAGGTTAACTCGAGTTCCTTCGCACCATTTCGATCCTGCCTCTCTCGTGTTTCCGAAGTACTTGAGGATCATCCCAAGGTGTCGTTCGAGAACATGAGCCGGTAACAAAGCCCAATTGACTCAAAGCTTCACGGGAAGACATATGAAGCCCGCATCCGGTGCTCGATTGTTCCCGGGAACACACGAGGTCAATGCATAAAATATTCGATTGTTCCCGGGAAGAACAAAACATAACATTTTTCGACTAAACGGGGGTTTATGCAGGTTTCTGAGTCGCTTGGTTGTTTTATGCGCCTGCTTTTGGGCTTTGATGAACCTCTGGAATGATGGTTATCCCGGTCGTTCAGGAGCCCGGTCGAAGCGGTAGGTTGGAAGCCCAGATCACCTCCGGCGGATAGTCCGGCACCATGGCGCGGAGGCGGATTTGGTTTTTTCCCGATTCCAGTATCAGCAGTTGGTCCTCGTTCAGGGTAAGCGCCAGGGGTTGCCATGGATCAGGAAATTGCACCATGACTTGCCGGAAGCCGTGCCGGTCGATACGTATCACGGTTTTTTGCTCGGGATAAACCAATAGGAAACGTCCCCTATCATCCACGGCCAGATCCTTTGGCAGCGTTTCCCTTGCCTTCAGGCAACGAGCATCGACCCGGGTTTCCACCCTGCCCGAACTGGTGACGAACCTGATTCGACCCTTGTCCATGAAATAGAGCCTTTCATCCGGTCCCCAGGCAAAGGCGTCGATACCGCGAAATTGTGCATTGAACCTTTCACCGTCGTTGTCGCCGGGCATGCGTTGGCCGGCCAGGATGCGGGGATGATCGCCGGGTTTCTGCATCATGATGCAGTGGTACAGGGACCAATAGAGCGTGCCGTCGCTACCGGCCGCCAACGTCTCGAAGGGTCCGCGTCGACGCCATTTCTTCTGCGCGTTTTCCTTGACGGCAGGGCCGGTCCGCTTCCATATTTGAACCTCGAACTCACCCCACTGTCGGTAATCTCGGCTGCTCGCGCCGTACAATTCGCCCTTAGGGTTCACCGCCAGAGCGATGCGTTCTGCCTGAAGGTTGTCGTCGAATACGGGTGAGGCGGTAGACCCGTCCAGTACCCAAACCCGAGCTGCCGCGGCCCGATCGGCATCGGCAAGCGCGATATAAATACGGCCTTCACCGTCCGTCGCCAGGTCTCCGACGGGGGTGCCTGAAAGGTATAAAGTCAGAATTAGCTGAAGCATAATGAATCTCCTGAATGAATTCACGATCGTCAGGAAGGCAAGGGGACGCCTCCTTGAGAGGCCGATCCTCAACGATAGGCCCGATAGGAGGCATTTCATCAATCTGAACCTGTTGAGGATGATTGTACCACTTTTCTAAGGTTTGGTCCTTGACTATTTGTCAATTAACATGATGAAGTATCATTTATAGATCAAATAAGAAAAAAGTGATGAATAGAATGTTAAGTGATAGTAAACACAATTCAAATTAAAAATTGACAATTAGGAATATCATGTACTATGATGAAGAAACCCAAGTCGCATGTGCCTCGAATTAGGAATGGTTTTCAATGAAATCACAAGGAGGTTCTCCTTATGAGAACACACATCAAAGCGCTCTCTTGCTTCCTGGCTCTGGTTGTTTCCTGCTTCGTCACCGTTAACGCTCAAGCGCCGAACCCCGGTCAAATCGGTCCCGCGGTCAACCTTGACCATTACAAGGTCTACCGAATCAGTGCCGATTTCCAGATCCCGATCGGTGCCTTGATCAATACGCACGATCAACTTGGCTCCTACGACGTGATTGTTCGGGATTATTTCCGGCACCTCAACCCGGTGGATAAGAACCACGAGGGGATTCTGGATAAGAATGCCCACCTGAGTTGGTACCGGGTCGATGCCCCCCAACAACCGGTGAGATCGGTGGTTGCCGAGGACCAATTCGGCATGCATGAATTCCGGATCCAAGATCTGGTCGGCATTTTGGTTCCCACGGAAAAGATTGAACCCGGCAGTTCTTTTCCTGAAAAGCTGAGTCACTACAATGTCTACCGGATTGTTCAAAGCAATCCGATCTACGCCCCGGTTTGGCTGGTGGACCAGTTCATAGAGGAGGAGAACGTGGCCCAAACTCCCGTTTTCTTTGCCGTTCCGGCGGGTAAGGTGCACAACAACGCATACTTTCCTATTCTCAATGATGCGGATCATCTGATCTTCTATCGGCTGAATCCCATTCCCTATAACTTCAACCGTCCCACAAAAGATCAGTTCGGTCTCAAGAAAATGCTGACCTCGTTCAGCGAGCTCCTGGGTGTCCCCTGTCTGAAACACATGGTTCAATAATCGACTCGATAGAAACCCGCCCGCTTCCTCGGGCGGGTTTCACAAGGCTTCTTTCCGAATTGCCGACTACCTGATTAAAACTATGGTGACCTCATTTGCGGTTTACCCGTGCGTTTACTCTATGGGAACGTTGTGCACGACAGGTTTCCAAATTCCAGCACCAATGAGGTTTGCCTTATGTTGAAGAAGTTTTTTGTATTTGCCTGCTTCCTGATGATGTCCGGATTTGTCGCCGTTGCCTGTGAGAGCTGCGATGATTGCTGGGCCGAAATGGATGAATGCATCGACGCCGGTGACGCCTGCGACATCGAAGACACCTTGATCATAGCCGAGGATATCATTGCAGAGTGCTACTGATTCCAACTGGGCTCGAGCAGTTGGCAGACGCGGCTTCTCGATGACCGGGATTTTTCCGAGCCGTGGTGGAATTTCCCCGCCGTTCGCCTCTGCCGCGAGTGCTTTTCTATCCCGGGTGGCGGGCTAAAATTTTTGCTTGTTTGTCCAGGATATGCTGACCATATTTTTCTTTGATTTTCGCTTTATCTATGACGGGACGGATAACAACCGGCCCGTCTTAAAATAGATCACTGAAGAGGTGTAAATCATGTTGAAGAAAATATTGGTTTTTTCCTGCTTTTTGATGATCTCCGGTTACTTTATCGCCCTGGCCTGTGAAAGTTGTGACGATTGCTGGGCCGAAATGGACGAGTGCATCATGGAAGGTCCCAGTTGCGATATGGAAGACACCATGGCTATCGCCGAAGACATCATGGCCCAATGCTACTGACCTGAACCGACGTTAGGAGTTCGTATGTCTATCAACCGGTCCAAAATCAGATGGTGCCTCTTCCTTTCAGCCTTTGCGGTTCACATCTGCGCCGCTACGTTCTCGGGAAAAAACCCTCAAGAGCTGAATATCTCCGTGTTGGGGCATGCCGCGCGGATAGAACACCGAATTCTGTTTTCCTATCTGGACCAGTCGGACCCGGTTCTGATGATGTACGATTTCCATAACGGTCAAACTCAAAGAGTGGTGGGCGGCGGGATGATCTTCTTCCTGCCGTTCATCCTCGCTGACGGTGACCGCTTTCTGGCGATCCCGGCTACCAAAAGCAAGGATATCTACCCGATCGACAACCATGGTAACCCGTCACCCAAGCAGGTCTTCGAGCGATTCGAGGGCTGGGCGCCCGGAAACCGTATGGTTCAACCCGCGCCCTATGAGGAACACCTGTTCCTGGTTACCATCGAGAATAAACCTGAAAACACCTTGAGTCTGGCCCTGGTGGATTTCCGCAATGAATCGGTCCAAACCTGGTTCAGCATGGAACTGGACACCAAACGCAAGCGGTACTGGTTGCCACTCGGCGAAAAGATCTATTTCATCACCCAGGCCACCGGCAAGATCGAGGAAGTCGATCCCGACCGCAACTTCATGGTGAAGCGGGTCGTGCGCAAGGAGCACCCGCTCATTTTGAAAGAGAAGGCGCGTCCCGGTAGAAAAAAGCACCTTTCCATACTGAGCCAGCCTAATTTCCAACAGGGTAAAATCTTCTTCCGGCTCTTCCGTGAGGAGGGCGAGGGCGCCGACCGGCGGATCTGGTCGGAAAACCTGGTCTTCACCGAAAGGCTCAAGTACCGGCGCCCGCTATATTCTTTAGGAAGCTACGAAGGCTTTGATCTGGCTTACGACTGGGCTCAAAGAGAGCTTTCCATCGTCGCCGGCGACAATTAGACTTAGAGGACCGGGGGATGAAGTCATGAGCATCTTACTTACCGTCGTTTTAAGTTGCATTGTACCGGCCCAAGAAGCCCTGGCCCCTGACGAGATCTACATTTCCAAACTTGGTTTCGCCGCTCAGAAGGATGACCGGGTTTTGTTTTCAGTCATGAAACGGATTACCCCGGAACTCTACCTGTTCGATTTCAAAACGGGCAAGGCAAGGCTCATTCAAGACGGCCGCATGACCTTCTTCATCCCTTTCATTCTGTCCGACGAACAGGGTTTTCTGGTCGTTCCGGCGGTAGGGAGTGCGACGGCCCATCATTTGGACCGGGAGGGCAACTATCTATCCCGAACCGATTTCCGTAAATTCAAAAACCGGCCCCAATCGGCCCGAATCCGACACATCCAAACCGCTCGCTCCCAGGTTTTGACCGCTACCATGGAGGATTCGGCCGCCGGTAAATTATTGCTGGTGGAAATCGATATGGAACGGGAGGAAGTGCGTGTCCTCCACGCGGAGGCCAAGCCGGAATTCCTCCAGTTTTGGGTGCTTCAGGGCGACACCTGGTATCGCATCACCCAGGAAACCGGCGAAATCGTTACGGTCGATCCCGGTCGGAATTTCATGCCGGATAAGGTTATACGTCGAAAAATGGAACCCGTGGCCCGACCCAAGGGGACGGCCGGCAGATTCCCGTATTTAATGATGCTGAACCGGGCCGTGCATCATTCCGATGAAATCTTCTTCCGCTTGGGCCGCTTGCGTGACCGCTTCGGCAATCTCTTGGAGGAACCCGTCTACCTGTCTCTGGTCCTATCCGCCGGCAAGCTGAGGGAAACACCCTATCTAACCCTGGGCAAAAGCGGCGGCAAGGCCCTGTCCTATGTCTGGGAAGACCAGGAGTTGTTACTGCATACGCCTTGAAGCCAACCCTTTCCCACGCAACTCGTAAGCTATTATTGCCCCCTTCCATTGTGGTGGGTCAGGTGAGAGAATAGACCGATGTCCAGGGGAGGATGACGGTTGAAGGTGAATCGGCGATCTATCGGGCGTTGGTTTCAACGCATTAAATTACCGGGTTCGCCTTCTCTGTTATTTCTGGCCGGCGCTCTGGCCTTGGGACCCGTTGCGGCCTGGGCAGCAGCGGCGAAGCCCGTGCTTTTCAATTATCTGACTTTGCTGATCCTTGTCGGCCTGAGCATGTTTACCCTGTCGCTGGTTGCCTGCCTGCTGGTACTTCGGGCGCGTCGCGCGAGGCAACGTTACTCACTGTCCGGCGATAAATTGGTCAGGTTGGACGGTGCCTCTTTCGCCGCCTGGTTTACGGCCCATAACCTGATCTGGTCCATATGTTCCGGTCTGGCCGTTATGTTTCTGCTGGTTTTGTTCGGGCCCACCACCTGGGTCGCGGTCCTGGCCTCGGGATTGGTTGCCTGCATGGTTTATCCGCTGCCCGGCGCCCTCGGTAACTTGCGCCTTGCAACTCTTGGGCTGTGCTGGACCGATCGAGCGCCGGAGGGTGTCGCGGGCGGTTACCTGGAGCGTGCCGACGTCACCATGGTCCTGTCCAAACGCTTTGCCCACGCGGTGGCCGCGGACCAGACAGGCGCCTTGGGTGAAATTGCCCGAACCCTGGATCTGGCGAAGGTGAGCGGCGTTGATCGCGCACCCAACCTATGGGAAAACGGGTTCGCCTCCTTCGGCAGGGAATGGAAGCATCGCGGCAGTATTCTGGGTCCTTTATTTGCGGCCGGCGCAGTCCTGGCCCTGCTCTTGTTCGTAGCCCTGCCTCAACTGAACGTGCTTCCCGACTACAGCGAGTTGGTTCAAAGCGCTCAGGAGCAAAGCGTTGCCCGGATGGAACAGGAACTCCGTAATCGTCCGGAGCAGCGCGATGCGCGCAAGGAATTACAGCAACCCCGTAACGGTGAAAACGGTGACCGCGCTGCCGAGGACCCGAATGCCGAGAAACAAGCCCAATCATCGAACGGCGATTCCGGCCAGGAGGGTGCGGGTCAGCAAGGACAGGGACAACAGCAGCCGGGACCCGGCGATCCCAGCGATCAGGGCGCCGAGGGTGACCAGGGCTCCAACGGAGAACGACCCGGTGATGTCGGCACTCCGGCGGAGACCGACGGGGGCGGTCAAAATCAATCGGATTCTGCCCAAAATCAACAGGGCCCCGGAGCGCAATCCGATGAACAGGGCCAAGGTAAGGGCGCCGGTAAGGATAAGGATAACGGTAAGCCGGGCGAAGGCGATCAAGAGGGTGAAGGAGAAGCGGGCAAAGGCCGTGGCGAGGAGCCGGGACAAGGTCCCTCCTCTCCGGGAGAGTCGGAAAAGGAAGGGCCGGGCGAAGGCGAGGGTGACAGCGCCGAAAGTGACCAACCCGGCCAACGCGGCAAAAGCCAGGGGCAAAATCCATCTCTTTCCCAAGGACGAGGCGATGCCGATGCCGAACCGGTGCCGAGAGACGACCAGAGGGGCTGGGGCGAGGGCGATACCGGTCCCGAGATGGGCGGGGGAGAGGGCGTGAGCGGCGACTTTCCGCCCTCCGGCGATCAACTGGTCACCGTGGAGCTACCGCCCCTGCAACGCAAGAGCAACAAAGCCGGTTCCAAACAGGCCGAGGAAAGAAAACCGGGAAGGGCCTCGGGACGCGCTACCTCCGCCGATATCGCCAATACCGCCGGCCGCACCCGACAAGCCGCCGACAATAAAAAGCCGATCCAGAATCTACCCAACTGGATCCTGGCCTTGTTTCCGCAAAAGAATTCCGAGAAGAGGAGCGACAAACCTTGAATAAGGCCATACATGACTATGCCGACGCGTTGCTGGCAGCCGTCCGCCGCGAGATGTTCGGCATCGACGAGATCACCCGGCTCAGCCTGGTTGCTTTTTACACCGGCGGCCACGTCCTACTGGAAGGCAACCCCGGCCTGGGGAAGACCGAACTGGTGAAAACCCTGGGCAAGGTGCTCAAGTTTCCCTTCGGGCGCATCCAGTTTACCCCGGACCTGATGCCCTCCGACATCACCGGTACCTATATGCCGGATTTCGAGAACCCGCGCGGCGCCCTGTCGTTCCGCCAGGGGCCGGTGTTCACCAATTTACTGCTGGCGGATGAGATCAACAGGGCAACACCGAAAACACAATCGGCCATGCTGGAAGCCATGGCCGAGAAACAGGTGACCGTACTGGGCGAGAAACGCAAGTTGGAAGAGCCCTTCATGGTGCTGGCCACCCAAAACCCCATCGACCAGGAAGGCACCTACAATCTGCCGGAAGCCCAGGCCGACCGCTTTATGTTCAAGGTTGCCATGCCCATCCCGGTGGCGAACACGGTGCGCCTGATTATGAACAAACAGGCGGGCAAACTTGCGGAAGCTTTGGATCATGAGCGGGAGGAAGCCTCGGGCGCCCACCTTTTGCCCAAGGACACGGCCGATTCCGCCCGTAAGTTCGCCGAACTGCAACGACTGGTGAGCCAGGTTGCACCCATCCCCTCGGTGGAGGCGCATATCGTCAACATGTTCATGGCCACCAACGGTCGTTTTAACGATATGGAAGGCGTCAGCGGCAAGGCGGCCGACCGGGTGAAGCGCCTGGTGGACGAATTGGTGACTTACGGACTGGGACCCCGCGCGGCCATCTGCCTGATGCTGGGGGCCAAAGCCTGGTCTTTATTGTTCGAACGCAACGCCACCCATGCCGAAGGGGCGGGCCTGGCCTCGGTGCTCATCCCCACCTTGCGCCACCGTTTGAAGTTGGATCTGGACTGGAGCGAGATCTACCGCGACATGGTGTCGACCACAGGCGAAACCGACGATTGGCTCTACGAAAAACTCCTGGCGGATTTCTGCATTCACACGGCTCCGTCCTCGGGCGAATACGCGGCTACCGTCAAAAGCGCGGCAGCCTTCCGCCCCTACACCCAAGGCGAGCGCTGGTGAGTAGGCAGTCGATACCCGGCCCGAACTCTTTGGAAGCACCGTTTCATGTGTCGTGTATAATGAAGGAAAGCCAAGTTTGGGCAAGGGCTTAGATGTCACCAACACCAGATCTTGAGAGTTGAAAGATGACGCAAAGGCTTGACATTCTTTTTTCAGACACGCCTCCCGCTAAAAATGCCGAATTCATCCAGCGAACCTTTATTAATCGTGAGCTTGAGTTAAGGCGAGCATATGCCTTGTTTCATCCCGAGGATCTAAAAGATCAAATCTATGCCGTTCATGGCTTTTCGCGCGTTGGTAAATCCCACCTGGCCATCAAACTGGCTCAGGATTTTTCCAACGAATTTCAACTTCTTTACTTCTACGCTAATGCCAATATGCGCGGCACAGCCCGCGATGTATTGCGTACCATCTTTGTACAACTACGCGATTTCATTTTCGAACAGGTAAGTGAAAGCGAAGGCGAGGCCGCTGATCATCTCCGCTTTGTCAAAGCCTACCTGGACCAAATCAACCAGTTGTTCTTGATGCCCGTGGCCAGGGTTGCGATCACCCGTTTACAAAAGGAAGCGACCAAGATCAAACCCAGCTTTAGATTGAAGGTGCCTCTGATCAATATTGGTATCGGGGTTGATCAAAGCAAGGGTGAGGACCATTCCGAGACCATCGAGTTGAACAAACCGGATGCGGAAGGGGTTGTGGATATCATCCAATTTCTGCTGGAATCAACCGCATTTATCACCGGCAGAAAATTTTTACTGTTGGTGGACGATCTGGATCTCTTGGAAGAGAGCAACGGCGGTCTGGAGGAGCGTGATCGCTTGATCAATCATCTCAAGCAATTAGCGGCTTTGCCCATGGTCGCCGTTTGGGTTACCAGTCGCCAGAATTATTTTATTGAGCGTCAGAAGGAGATGTTCAATTTCGTCAATGTTCCTTTTCTAACCTCGACCGAGCTGACCGATATCTATAAAGCCCGAATAAACAACTTTCATGATGGGACATCCATGTTTACAGCGGAGGTATTGAAAGAGTTGGCAGAGGGTTTCCAAGGAATTATAGGCGCCTTTCTGTATGAGTGTTTTCTCTTTATGGGCCACCATCTGGGTAAAGATTATCCGCTGAACAACAGCCATTTGAGCGAATACCTGTTGGCTGAAGTAGACAAGTTCCATAACAATCCCGAGACCCGGTCCATCTTCGAAAACATTACCGAGGCGGTCAGAAGTGGAGAACGCGAGGTAGAAATTAAGGACGTCAAGAGGGGTCACGGCCTGATTTACCGAGTGCTGATTCCAAAAGCCTATGGGCAAGATGTTTATGAAATCTTGCCGTTGTTCTCCAAGGTGATCCGCAATAAGGCGGTTTGACGATGGCCTGGTCTGAACCGCACAGCGTGTCCCACGGCAGTCTCGAGGCCGCAAACAAAGCCGCAATCGATCTCCCCGTGGTGATTGCCAGGCGCCGGGAAATCGAGCAACGATTTCTGACATTGGGCAATGATCCTTTTGAAAATCATGAGGCTATTTATCGACTTTCGGTAGATGTCCCGCAAATCAGCGGCTTACTGCATTTAGAGACCTTGGACTACATCTCCCGCGATTCATTGCTGAAGGAACTCGCTTTCGGCCATGATGACAAACGGGTATTGGCGCGGCTGGTATGGTGGCTGCGCCAGTTCAGGATTTATGATGCCTTTTTGAATGCTTATCCCAGCATGAATGAAGATCCCAACCTTTCCGATACGGAACTGGCCTGGGCGCTGATTTACGGCTTCACACGGCAGCCCATGGATACGTGGTTTGAGAAGATGGGAGATCATGCCGGACCGGAAAGACTCGGTGAATTGTTTTGCAGCCATCGGGACTGGCCGGGAAAACTTCAGGGATTGTCTCCCGGTGAAATGTTGGAGAAGACCGTCACCATGTGGCATCGTTTAGTTCCCGAATTCCTGATTCCCTATCTTTGTATGGATTCGTCTCGGGAGTTGGTTTTGAGAATCGGGTTTGGGGAGCCGGAAATCATTAGTTGGCAAATTTCTGAGGTCGGTTTCCTCTTTCTGGCCCGCCTGGGGCTTTACCGGCGTCGGGATGTGTTTTTCACCTTTTCTGTGGGCAGCCTGTCGTCTTTTCCCGTCGAGTCTTTGACTTCAACGAAAAAGATCTATCTTATCTATGCCGGTCAGGAAAGGCCGAGGGGAGTTGGAACCTTTTTCCAATCCGCCGAAATCGAGTGGCAGCATGAACGCGATGTCGTCATGAAAAAGAATCGGTCACTCATTGTTAAACCAGAGAAAAACCGCAATTTTCATATGCGGTTTCAGTACAGGACGAGTAATTATTCCAGAGTACTTCACCAGTTCCGCTTCAGTGATGATAAACAGGAATGGATCAGCCCGGCTCTTTTAGCTGAAGAAAATCCGTATCGAGGTATTCGACTTGCCTTTTATGGCGATACAGCAGGATTGGTAGAAGCTTTCTGTCTCACTTTTGAGCGGCATCGTTATTTAAATTGGTTTCCCAGGCAAATCAATACTGTTCTTGTGGATTCAACTGAATGGCCTGGGAAACAATTCTTACGTGCTGGAAGGAAAGGTAGCGCCCTACTTATTCTCCATGCAGATACTAACGATCGATCTATTGAGGAAAGAGCCTTATCTATCGGTGAAGACTTTCCCGCCCTTCATATTTTGTTGGTTTTTAATGGTCGAACATCTCGGGTTCCGGAACTCAAGGTTTTCAAACCGGCTTTATGTTCATATTCAAAAAGGGAATCAGATCCTCCTGTCGCCATACGCCCGGATCTGTTCCAGATAGCTTTCAGGTCACCGGTATTGCCGCGACTTATGTATAAGATCGAACTGTTCTCACAGGACGGTCGACCTATATTGATATATGGAGAGAAAGGCGCGGGCAAGTACGAACTGGCATGCAGCATTGCAGGGCGCATGTCACATGATGGGTTCTTCGATTTTATCAATTGTGGTGAACCGATGACATTGGCAACCGGCCGATGGTTATTACCCTTTAAAGCCAAGGTTTTTTATGATATCCACAAGTTTTCTTTGATAGACCAGGAGGATATACTCGAAATCCTTAATGAAATGTATGAGGATGCACCCTTTCTTTTTACATCGGATACCGATTTGACAAATGCGGTTGATGATGGGGTTCTTCTGAAGGAGCTTTATGACATTATTTCTCCGCAAAAAATCAAGGTCCCTCCGCTTCGTGAGCACTTGGAGGACATTCCATGCCTGATTCGACATTTTGTCCGCCTCCGCAAGGACGATACCTATCAATCGAAGGCCGGCGCCCTTAATCTGAGTGGAGAGGCTATGCAGACCCTTTACGATTATCCCTGGCCGGGTAATGTCGGTGAGCTGGAGCAATTGGTTTATCACCTGCTTGACTCAGGGAAGAAAAGTAGGGAGATAACATCTGATTTCATTCTTAAAATACTTCAGAAAGAAGCTGAGAAGCCCAAATTATCACCCTGGTCGGCATCTTTTCCGGGTGGACTTACCTGGCGTCAATTCCAGGAGGCGGCCAGGCAATCCTATTTTGCTCAAATTCTTAGAGAAACCGGCGGTGACAGGGTTTTGGCCGCTAAACTTGCCGGGGTCGAACCGGAGTGGCTGGAGCAACAAATTGAGCGAGGCCGACAAAGGAGATATCGATGAGCGGTGTGGATCTGCTTCCGTTGCCGCTTTCTCGCGGATTGCTCGGGCGCTATCGTACCGCCTCGCGACGACAGCGACGGGCCGGTATGGTCGGCGGTCACCAGATGCGTCGTAAGGGCCAAAGTCTGGACTTTCGCGATTACGAGCACTATACCCCGGGCGACGATATTCGTCATGTGGACTGGCGCGCTTCCGCCCGCTATGGTCAGGTCGAGGACCTGCTGGTTCGTCACTACACCGCCGAGGAACAGCTCAGCCTGGTGATCTCCGTCGATACCCGCCCCTCCATGGCATTGCCCGAGGCC
The DNA here is from genome assembly GCA_030066195.1 of Acidobacteriota bacterium. Lineage (GTDB taxonomy): Bacteria > Acidobacteriota > Holophagae > Acanthopleuribacterales > Acanthopleuribacteraceae > JASJCB01. The sequence goes on along the minus strand of JASJCB010000071.1, from coordinate 18,172 downwards.
ATGCCCAAGATGCAAATCGCGGCCTGGCTTGCCGAGGCCGTCGCCGACGTAGCCCTGGATTCCGAGGACCGTGTCTTTATGCATCGGCTCTTCGGTGAAGCCGGCGGCGGCTTGGATCAACTGCGCGGGAGCGGTTCCCGAGGCCGCGTCCGCAAGATTTTGCGTCGTTTCGTCGATTATCGAGGCTCTGTCGCCTTCAACAAAAAGCCGCTCATCCGTTGCCTGGCGCCTACCTCGGTCTGGATTATCTTGACCGACCTGTACTTCGACAGCAACGACCAGTCGCGCATGTTGGCTCGCGAGATCGCTCGCGCTCAGGAAGGTTTGTGCTGGGTGATTCTGGTCGACCTGGACAGTTGGCCTCACGAGCGAGCCTACCTGGGTCACGGCGCTCGTCGGATCGAAGGACCGGGCCTGTCGCCCACCCGTAACCGCTTCGAAGTCTCCGACGAAAACCTGGCTCAGGTAGAGACCCGCATTCGCCGTCACAAACAGCATTTCTTCGAGCTGATCCGACGCGCTTCCTGCGATCGCGTATCCTGGCATTGGCCTGCCGAGGTAGTCCCCGCACCGGTCGAATTCTTCAAGGCCCGATTCCTGGGAGATAAAGTCTTACAACGCCTGTTCATGAAGGACGCGTGATCTTCTCCCCGCTTCTGGAATAAAACCCATGCATTCTACAATCGGGCGACATACCATTTGCCCTGATCGTTTTGGAACATAGTCCAGATGCCCGCGGCGCCTTCGCCGGTCACCAGGGCGACCTCGCCCGCGCGGCGAAGATAGTTCATGCGCACCCTTTGACGCAGACGAACTTTTTCCTCGCCGGAATCGGTCGTGAAGGTAACCTCCCGCTTGATCAGCGGGCGACCGCGGCCCTCATCGAACGGCAGTTCGCCGTTGGGATCGCGTTCGTAAACCCAAAAACCGTCCTTACCGCTTAGAATCAGGTCCTTGCGGCCCGTGCCCTCCAGGTCGTGCAAGATGATGAGGTCCCTCTCGCCGTCCTTTACGGTCCATCTCACCGATATGGGTTTGGGTTTCACGAAGCCGCTCTCGTCCCAAAGGTAGCGGTCTACCTTGAAGTGCGAACGGAGCAGACCCTTGTAATAGTAAAGGAAGATGCCCTTGCGGTTCATTTCGATGGGACCGGTCTGCCACAAGTTTTGTTTGGTTTTCAGTTGTTGCACCGCTACCGGTTCCCATTCGCCGTGGCCCGTGCCCATGTAAACCATCAGGGTCAGTTCCTCGAAGAGCGACATGTCCTTCTCCGGCATGGCCAGGACGGTCAATTCATCGAAGCCGTCACCGTTCAGGTCGCCGAACTGGTGACGTTGGGGATCTAATTCGGTCGGGAACTGAACGCGCGACCATCGCGAGGTCCAGCCGCTTTCACCCAGGAAAGCGCTCCATATGCCCAGCTCGCCTTTTTGGCCGAATTTAACCGGTGAGGCGATCAGGTCGCGGCGCCCGTCACCGTCGATATCGCGCCAGGTGGGTTTGGGGTAGCGCAACACCAGTCGTCGCTCGTTCAACACCGCGGCCGGCATGGCGTCAAAGCGTTGCAGGATGCAGGGTCCGTCCACCAGGTGATAACCGTCGAAGGTAGGGATGAGCACGCCTTCCGCCGCGTTGAGGGGTTCCAGGCCGGGGCGGATGCGGGCATCCTCGGTAAGGTCTACCAGCACGGTCCAACCGCTTTCCGGTATGTATTCATAGACCCGCCCCCGTTCGTAGGCATGGGCGCGCCAGTTATCTCCCACTCTGGCCGGTTTTACGTTCAGGCCGATGGGTTCAAAGGGGATTTTTTTAAAGGAGCGGTTCGAGGATGCGCCGTCCCAGACCCATAGGGAGATATCGCGGTCGGTCATCCAGATATCGCCGCGACCATCGCTGTCCAGATCGCCGAAGTGAACGCGGGGGCTTGCTGCATGATCCGGCACTTCCAGGATTTGCACGGGTCCGTTCAAGCCGAGAAGGAAGATCAAAAGCATCATGGTTGCGCCTCCAGGGCGGCAATGGTGGTCTTCCCGCCGCCGGTCTTCAGAAAGATGAACTCGGCCTTTTTATCTCCATTCAGGTCCCGGCCGAATACCTGGTCGGGGTCGCGTAGCTTATTGGGGATCTTCTGCTTCCATAGCCGGGTGTTTTGCAGGCCGTTTCGGGTGACCGGGGTGACTTCCAAGCGGTTGCCCTTTTCGAGCATGATGTCCATCCAACCGTCGCCGTCGAAGTCGGCGGCCAGTTGGGCCAGGTGCGGCATTTTCAGGCGGCGAATGTTCAATTTCCAGGTCATCTCGAAGGGTCCGCCCGCCAGTGTTCGGAAACTCCCGTCATCTTCCTGCAAGGTCAGGTGCATCAGGAACTTGATCCTCAGGCGACCCGTGGCCACGGCCCTGATGACCCGGAACATGGTCAGCTTGACCGCAATGCCCACCAGGTCCGCGCGGCCGTCGCTGTTGATATCCAGGAAGGGCTCGGCCAGCTCGATATCCGAATCGTTTTCGGTCAACACCATACCCGGCACCACTTGCTCGTGGTTCGGTTGTGCGGGGAAGTTCAAGGGGGACGTAGCCAGGAAGGTGCGGATGCGCGTTTTCATCTTTGGCAGGTCGCGAAGTTTGTCCACCTCGCCTTCTTCTTCAGCCTGGATGAGATCGGCCATGCCGTCGCCGTTCAAGTCGACCAGGGTACCCTTGGCCACGCCGTCAAAAGTGGGTTGGGTCTCTCCCAGGCGCCAACCCATGGCGCGCTCGTTGCCCTGGAAAACCATTTCGGCCCCTTTGTCACGGTCCACCGACAGGAATTGGGGCATATTCAGGCGGACCTGATGGTCGCCCTCGCGTTCCCAGCTGTTGCCCCGCGTGGTGTTGCCGTCCACGGCCAACTCCGGGTACTCGACGAATTGCGGCATGCCCTCGCCGCCGGCATGGATAAAGTGCATGCCGTCCAGATCGGGCACGAACCAGTAGTCGCCGGCGGCGGTGCGGTGCCAGAAGGAAAAGTCTTTCATGGAGACCCCGGTCGTCGCCAACAAGCCGGGGGTTTTGAAACGTTGCTTGGGATCCCACTGGCCGTTTTCCCATTTATGGCGCACCAGCGCATTGCCTCGCCACAGTAACAGTTGCGCATCAGGTGCTTCCTGCAGGGCGAAGCCTGGAATGTTTTCGCGACCCAGTTTCAGCCGCCAGGTCGCTTCCCATTTGTCTCCGTTGTTCAAAACGGTGACCAGGTATTTCTCGACAACGGTTTCATCGCGGTACATGCCGCGCAAGGTCTCGCCCTCGAAGTAGGTCGTCACCTGACCCTCGGTTTGGGTGAGGATCATCAGGGCGACCAGATCTTTATGGCCGTTGCCGTCGATATCGCCCCAGGCCATTTGCAGGGGCAGGCCGTCCAACGTGATTTCCGATGCGGCTCGGCATAGGGGAGCACACAGCATCAAAAGAACCAACATGGGTTTCATCATAATCTCTCCTAACCAGACCTAAGAACGTGAGGGGGCTTCGCCGGGTTTAGAAGTTTTACAAAAAACAACACGCGCGGCCGAAGCCGCGATTGGGAGAGGCAAATACCATGCCGCCTGAAAACCCTTCCCAAGCCGGGGCCTCAGGCATGATTAATGAAGCTCTGTTCGGTTTGATTGAGATCCCTGTACGATTTGCCGTACAAGATCGTTTGGATCAAGGTTCGTCGGAAGAGGCGTCCTTGGCGCAACGGAAGCCGATCGTTGAATGACAAGTGCGCGGGTCTTCCTTATTGCGAAGGTAAACCGCGATATCACGACCGCGGCTCTTGTACGACCCGCCGCGGAAGACGCGTTGATCGCCCGCCGCATCATTGACGGGGTTCTGGTCGGAAGCTCTGCTGTAGAACTGAGGATCGTAGGTATCGGCAACCCATTCATTGACATTGCCGGTGATTTCATAGAGTTCGAATTTGTTGGCGGGGAAGCTGCCTACCGGTGCGGGCTTCTTTTCTCTGTAGAACTCGTAAACGGCCATCTTGGCGTCGGAGAATTCGCCCCACCAGTGGTTCTGACCTTCCGTTCCGCCGCGCGCGGCCTTCTCCCATTCTGCTTCGGTAGGCAGCCGCTTTCCTTTCCACTCGGCAAAGGCCTTGGCGGCGTGCCAACTGACATAGGTTACCGGCCGTTCCAGGTCCGTGGCCTTGGGAGCGCCGTTGACCCAGTGTTTCAGGTATCTGCCGTCGTGCATATCCGGCGGGATACGACCCGGTTGCCATGGGGGATTGGCGTCTACGAATTCCTTGAATTCCTTGTTGGTTACCTCGTACTGGTCGATGAAGAAACTGGAGATAAAGACCTTGCGTACGGGGGAAGACGTTGCGGCAGCGCGGTTGCCGTAGAGAAAATTGCTCTTGGGAATATAGGCCATGCGTTCCGGCGGCGCCCATTGGGCGTATTTCATCCACTCCGAACGGGCTTGCTCGCTGCCGTTGATGTCGTAGATTTTTTTGTAGATATCGGCCGTCTTCTTGAACTGACCGCGTCGACGTTCCTCCTCGGCCTGATTGTTCAGGTCGTTGATATGCTCGTGCACATTGTTCAGTGCGCTGTTGGCGGATTCGTTCCCCGGTTCCAGGCCGGACAACTCCATGGCCAATACGTATTGCTTGACGAAATTCTTGCTACGCACGGCTCGTTCAAGCTCTTTCTTCTTCTGGTTGATGGCAAAGGTCAGCTTGCTTTCGGTGAGTTCCTGCAAGCCCTGTTGAATTGTCTGGTTGTTCTTGTCCAACCGGAGGGCAAGGGTATACTGTTCCTCCGCGCTTTCAAATTCTCGACGCGAGATCATGGTTCTACCGCGCTCCTCGAAACCGTTCACCAGCATGCGACTCATGTTTTGGACGTATTTCGATTTCGCATCGATTTGCTTCAATTCCAATAGCTTGGGTACGATGGCCTTGTAACGGCCGGCGGCGTAATCCGCATCGATTTCCGACTGCAAGCCGGAGGACCGTTCAGTATTCAGCCGCTCTTTCAGGTCCCGGAATTTTTTGTTTATCTGACGGTCACCGCGATCGGCCGTGGATAAGGCGCCCAATAGTCCCAGTGCTTCCAAATCCCGTCTCGCCGTCAGCATTTCGTCCACCCTGGTCATCATATCGGCCTTGATACGGGTGATGTTTTCCGTGGCTTCCGGGTGCCCCGCGTACATGGAAAGCACCTTGACATATTGACCCAGGGCATCGTTTTTGCCGTCTTCGACCACCCTGCCCTCGCTCTCCATTTTTTTGGCGCGTTCGATCAGGTTCGCGACCTGGTTTTCAACTTCCTTGCGGTTGTCCTCGATGGTGATGCGCAGGCTGTTCAGGCGTTTCTTGTTGGAGCCGGATGTTTGCGGAAGGAAGGCATCGATTCTGGCCAGGGCGCTGTCGAAATCACCCTCGTCTACCAGGACCTGAACCTCGGCTTCCACGGCCTTGTAGCGGGCGCCGGCCTGTCTGCTGGTGAACACGTAGTAGATACTGAAGATGACCAGGGCCGCAAGGGCGCCGGTCAAGGCCAGGATCTTTTTGTCGAACTTGCGGACAACCCTGCGCTTCTGTGACTTTTTCTTCTTTTTGGCGGACTGAGCCTTGGGTTTTTTGACCTTCGGGGCGGGCTCCTCGCTTTCCAAACCTGCAATGCTCTCGGCCAGACCGCGACCGGCATCGGTTTCGGGTAATTGACCGGGCAGTTGCATATCGGCCGCGTCCGGGCTCGGGGAGGTTTCTTCATCGACGGCTTCGAAGCTGAAATTGCCGTCTTCCGAAGTGAAGGTTTGAGCCATGGGATCGGCACCGGCGCCCTCATCGAAGCCAAAGGAATCACCGGCGGCCGGGGGGGCGCCGAAACCGTCGGCCGCGGGACTCATACCGGCATTTTCGCTGCCGCCCAGGCCGAAGGAATCATCGCCTGAAGGCGCCGCTTCCAGATTGAAGCCGTCGCCTCCCGTGTCATCGTCGCCGAAGCTGAAGGCGTCGGCGGGACTGGATGAGGGATCGTCACCTGAGCCGAAGCCGGCGTCGCCCTGCGGCGCCTCGTCACCGAAACTAAAGGGATCGCCGCCTGTTGACGCCGGTTTGTCGCCGAAACTGAAGGGATCGGCTCCGGCCGAAGCGGGGTCGTCGCCGAAATTGAAACCGTCTCCACCCGGGGGTTCGTCACCAAAGCCGAAGGTATTGCTTGAATTGGGCGCGTCCTGTCCGCCACCGAAGCCGAAGGGATCGTCGGCGGAAGGATCGCCCTCCAAACTGCCGAAGACATCGTTATTGCTGGAGGGATCATCCCCGAAGCCGAAAGTGTCGTTACTTCCCATATCGCCGAACGGATCGGCGCCGGCGGGCGGTTCGGTGGAGCCGAAGTTGAAACCGTCATTATCGGAGGCAGCCGGGGTTTCCGCGCTGCCGAAATCGAAACCGGCCGGGCTGCCGGCAGTAGGCGCGCCGCCGCTCAGGTCGGGAGCGGTGTCGAAGGAGTGCTCGCCGTCCTGGTTTCCCATGGCAGAAGCCGTGGCGTCCAAATCGCCGCCGCTGAAGTCGAAATCGCCTCCGCCCAGGCCGAAGCCGAAGTCTTCCGCGCTCTCCGTATCGGGTTGTCCGAAGTTGAAGTCGTCCATACCGCCGGCGTCCGCGCTCCCTGTTTCCGGGGCGCCGAAATTGAAGAGATCCTCGCCTTCAGCCGGGCCGGCGCTCGAATCGCTGCCGCCCGCGTCACCGAAATCGAGGCCGCCTTCCGCTTTGTTCGCATCCCCGCCGAAGTCGAAACCATCTCCCGCCCCGGCATCGCCGAACCCGAAGTCGTCACCACCCTCCGTTTCCGAGCTGCCGAAATCGAAACCGTCCGCAGCGCCGCTTGCCGACCCCCCGAACCCGAAATCATCGGCGCCGCCGTCGGGTGTTCCGAAATCGAAACCGTCAGGGGAGTCAGCCGCGGGTTCCGGTGCGCCGAAATCGAAACCGGCGCCCGCATCGGCGGCGGGTTCCGGTGCGCCGAAATCGAAACCGGCGCCCGCATCGGCGGCGGGCTCCGGTGCGCCGAAGTCGAAGCCGTTGCCTGCCGCGTCGGCCGCCGGTTCAGGAGTCCCGAAATCGAAGCCGCCCTCCGGTGCAGCAGCGGCGGGTTCCGGTGTGCCGAAAGCGAAGCCGTCGCCCGCCGTCCCCGCGTCGGGTGTGCCGAAAGCGAAGCCGCTGTTCGGGTCATCGCTCGCGGGTTCCGGTGTACCGAAATCGAAACCGCTCTCATCCCTTTCCGCCATGACATCCGGTGTGCCGAAATCGAAACCGCCGCCGGTAGGGCTGTCGTCTGCGAATTCGTGCGCCGAAACCAGATCCGGGTTGGCTTCCGCACCACCGAGGCCGAAGCCGTCATCAGACGGTTTATCGTCGTGCTCGAAAACCTCTTCTTCCAAGGCGGGCGCCATATCGACACCGTTCTTCACGCCGTTATCGAAAGGAGTGGGTGTTTTGATACTATCGTGAAAAGCGTGGTCGGGAACCAGGTCCACCTGTTGCGGTCCGCTGCCTGCCGCGGCGCCGCCCAAACCGGAGACATCCCGGTAACCGAATTCATAACTCTCATCGGCGGCTTCTCCCACCCCGGGATCCCAATCGAGCATCGACTCCCGGCCCGCCATGGATATTGCGCTGTCGAAGGCCTGCCGGAACTCTCCCACGTTCTGAAAACGTTGTCCGGGATCCACGGCACAGGCTTGCATGATGACCTCGGCCAGGCCGTCGCCGATCTCGGGATCGAGCCGCCTGGGATCAGGTACGGAGCCTTGGGCCGCCAGAGCGGCCAGAGCATCGTAAGTCTTCTCGGTGTAGGGCTTCTTGCCGGTGGCCATCTCGAACATAATGACGCCCACGGCGTAGATGCTGATGCGAATGTCGGACAAACCCGGTTTGTTGAAGCGTTCCGGGGCGAAGTAATGGGCGGGTTTAACCAGCTTGTCCTTCTTGCGATATTTTTCCTTGGCAATTTGCAATTCGTTACCGAAATCCAGAATTCTTGCCTCGCCCAAACCGGTAATAATCAACTTTTTAGGTTGCAGAAAATGGTGAACATAGCCCTGGCTTTTGGCGTAGTCGATCCCGGCCAGGGCTGTTCGGGTGATTTCCTCCAGGTTTTCGAGGGGAAATACGGCGGTATTTTGCAATACGCGGTCCAGAGATTGGCCCTCGACAAACTGGTGAACCGTGTATATCCCACCCTCGCTTTCCAGAATATTTTCCAAGGGAATGACGTTGGGATGGTCGAATTGGATGATCCTACCCGCGTCTGCGATCAGTCGATCTTTGAAACCCTTGATGCCTAGAAGTTTGCGGTTGACGGCTTTCAAGACGTACTTGTCGCCCGTCTCCACATGAACCGCCAGAAAGGACTCAGCGATAGCAGTACGCGCAATGGTCTTTGCGATCTTGTACTGCTCAATGGTTTGCCCGATCATATGACCTCTCCACTGACCCGATTATGTCCCGCTATTTTAGCAAGTTCGCTACAACATACGAGATTTTTTTGGTAGGCGCCGTCACGTTACATGAAGGCGGGCCGGACTTTGCCGGCAAAAAGGAACATCGCTTGCTAAGAGATTGAAAAATCAAGCATGCCCGAATACGGCGGGTTGGCCGGTAGCCTGGAGTACGCGCAGCCAGAGCTCGCCCCTGGGATCGATCTTCTTGCGCCTCCTGACGGCCAGGGGGATGGGAACGTGGATGAACTGGTTGTGACGCTGGCCGATCATAACGTCGGTGCGACCGGCCATGGCGGCGTGGACGGCGTATTGAGCCAGCCCGGCGGCGTAGATGCTGTCGTTGGCGTTACAGGGTTGACTGCGCAACAGATAGCTGGGATCGAAGTACTTCAGGTTGACCTCGATGCCTTTCTTTCTGAACCAGTCGTTGATCTCCTGTTTGAGGAAAAGGCCGATATCCTTGTGCAGTACATTTCCCGATGCGTCAATATTGCGATCACCTTTCATCAGGTCCTGGCCGGCGCCCTCGGCGACGACCACTACCGCGTGGTGCACCTTGGGATCAGTGATGCGACGTTCCAGGCGGGCCAGCAATTCATCTAAATCGAACTTGACCTCGGGCACCAGTACGTAGTTCACGTTGAGGGAGGCCAGGGTGGCCAGAGCGGCGATGAAGCCGGAATCGCGGCCCATGACCTTGACCAGGCCGATACCGTGGTAGTTATCGCGGGCTTCGGTGTGGGCGGCGTCGATCGTGTCGCGTGCACAGGCCACGGCACTGTCCAGGCCGAAAGTTTTGTCCATGAAATCGATGTCGTTGTCGATGGTCTTGGGAACACCGATAACGGCCAGCGGATAATCGGCATCGTCGGCTGCCTTGGAGATGGCGTGTGCGCCCTTTTGGGAGCCGTCGCCGCCTACAACGAACAACATATTGACATTAAAATCTTTCAGGCGCTGCACCATTTTTTCCGCGGGCACACTGCCGCGTGCGGTGCCCAGAATGGTGCCGCCGGTCGTGTGGATTTGCTCCACATTATCCTTGTTCAGTTCCATGGGCGGCTTACCATGGTCGGGGTCCAGGCCGCGAAAACCGTAGCGGAAACCCAGGACGCGGGTGACGCCGTAAGTGTAATGGAGGCTCATAAACAAGGCGCGGATGACATCGTTCAAGCCGGGACAAACGCCGCCGCAGGTGACGATGCCCGCGGTGACTTTCGAGGGATCGAAAAACAGGTTGCGACGGACGCCGGCGCGTTCAAAGGCTAATTCGGTATTCAGGAGTTCAGGGCCGTTGGTGATGATGTGGTAGGGAATGTGCTCATGATCGTCGACGAAATGGACGACCAGGCCGTGTAAGCCGGGCAAATCATCGGCAGGGAACCGACATGGTCCCAAGCGGCGAACCTGAAAGTCTGAGGGGGTAAGATCATCCATGGCGAAACCTCCGCGAACAGTCAAGCCTGGAAAGCATACCCCAAGCAACGGGACAGGCCAACGAAGAAATTGTTAAAGAATACGATTAGAGGTAGGAGTCGTGTCCTGGTTGTTGCCGGCCGATATCGATTCTTGATTCGACCCCTTATGCAACTGACATCCAGGGTTGCGGAGCAGGTTAGGATAAGATCCTCGCTGGAAGTCAAATCTTTTCAGGGGACGGCGCTACAAAAATCAATTCGATGCCTTGCGCGCTGCTGTAAGATGCAGCGAAAATCTACAATAAAAAAAGGGACGAGGCCGTTGATTTAAAAGGCCCGCCCCTTTTCAGGTTCTTGTTTCGATAGTCTACTGTTGGATCACGGACGTGCTGTCGGCGCTGTAGTCCGTTGCATCGGTGGTCGAAGTGCTGTTCTTGGCAATCAGCAGCGATAGGGCCGTTGCTTTGTAGTCGATCTCGCCGTTGCCGGTAGCCGTGGCATTGTCAGCCATGACGAAACCGCGAGAGGCAGCCCAGATACCCTTGTAGGTGTTGTCATCGGAGGTGCCGCCGATGAAGCTGATGACGCCGCCGCGGCTGGCAACAACACCGGAACCGCCGTTGTCGTGCACATCAGAACTGTCGCCCCGAATAGTCGCGTTGTTATAGGCAAAAAGGCCGATTTGGTTGTCGTACACATCGATGGATTTGGCGGAGACGGTAGCGCCGTCATAGGCCTCGATACCATTGAAGAAACCACGGATGACCATGTTGCCGCCCAGTTCCACATAAGCGTTGTTGTGGGCCATGACGCCGGATGTCTCGGTTGCAGGCGGGTTGGCGGCCGTACCTTCACCTTGGAAGACGAAGCCGTTGATTTTACCCAGTTCGGAGCCGTCGGCGACATAGAGGCCGTTCTTGCCGGACTGAAAGGTCAAGGCATAGGTGCCGCCGCTAGCCAGGATGTGAATGTTCCGACCCTGGGGGTGAGAAACCGTGATGGTATCGTAGTTCGTCGCACTCGCCGTGACACTGATGGTGACAGTCGCTTTATTCAGGATGTGTTTGCCGTCCAAGCAGGCCAGAGCATCTTGAATGGTGGCGTAGTCCGCGGGCACCGACAGGGTGATGTCCTTCTTGATGGTGCCGGGAACTTTACCGCAACGGTTCTTGATGGGCGGCGGCGTCAGTGCGGTATCGTAGATCTCCACGTCGTCCAAGGTGCCCTTCAAATAGTCGCTGCCGTCTTCGTTGGCGCCCATGGTGGGTACCGACGTGTTGTTTGCATCACCGTTGAGGGTCTTCGTCCTGGTCGCCAGAAGCACGCCGTCCGCATAGAGAGAAACCGTGGTGCCGGAGCCGGTATCCCCGTTCACAACAACGGTCACTTCGACTTCGTCCTGATCGTTACCCACCGCCTTCTTACTGATGACGCGCAACCGATTGCTGCTGCTGCCGTCGGTCTGCATGGTGAAACCCAGGTGGTCATTGCGGTTGAAGTAAAAGGACCAACCCACGGTGCTGTTCTTGCTGTCGGCAACTTTGGCAAGAATGGTCTGAGCGGTACTGCCTTTGCGACGGACCATGGCAACCAGAGAAAAACTATCTGTTTTGGTGAAGTCCAGGTTGGTGGCGGCGCTACCCAGCAACACGAAGCCGTCACCTGTTTTTTTACCGGCGCCGGAAAGCTCGATGTAGGAATCACCGCCTGTTTCATCAGCGAAAGTAACATCGTCCGAACTGACGAATGTACCGGTTAACGTGCCGTCACTGCCGACGTCAGTGATGGTCGTTCCCGTTTGGACATCTTCCATATCATATTTATGGACAGGCGTTTGGGCGAAAGCCATGGTAGACATAAAGAGTAGGGTAAACATAGCGATACGAAGCATGAAACCTCCAGATTTCTAGGCACTGCTACAAAACATGTTTCATCCAAACCGGCATTTCCGGTATGGGCGATCTGCTTTCTCTAAGATTGTGAACTTGCGTGTTTCAGGTTGGTTCTCTGTGCAAAAAGCGAAATAGAGCCTTGTTTTACGGGGAACAAAGAACACAACAATGTGGAGACAATCAGGTGACGGCAGAACCGTACCCGATGCACATCAACCTCATCGGAGAAGGCCCCGGAGAATGTAGCCGAATTTGAAAGAAAAACATAACTGCTATTCTTTTGTTGTCTTTAGAGCGGGAAAAAGACGGTAAGTCAGGTACGGAAATTTGGTAATTCAGGTACACATGACCGATCCAAATCCTATGCAGACTTAAGATTGAATAGCGACACCATGTAAAGATGAGGAAAAGTATAATTTGAATGAAAGCGGTTCCATGACAAGGTGCTACAACCCAACCAAGGAACAATCGCTTGGAGACAAACTACGATGGTTTCGAAAGTTCTGTCGCCTTGAGCACGACCAGGTAACCTGGAATAAAAAATAAAAAAGGCCGGCCCATGGGGGCCGGCACTGATCGGAGGAAAACGAGATCTTAAGGTAACGGTTTGACCACCGTTCCGCCCATGATGGAGCCGAAACCCTTGCGGGCATAGAAGAGTTGGTGCGCGGCCAGGGCGTCGCCGTCCGTGATTGCACGGATGTAGGCCATGTCCTGAATTTCCGGGAACAGTTCGTCCGCCAATTGGTGCAGGCGACCGCGCGGGTTCAGGGTTTTTTGGGCAAGGCCCGACACCTCTCCCTCGGCGTTGTAAGCCTTCAGGGTGACGTTCACCGTGTCGTCGCTGAGGTTGACCAGCGCCAACTCGCTGCCCCAGTTGGTAGTCGCGGCCACGTGCGGGAAGAGGAAGTTGCCGCCCGTGAAGCCGGTTGCCGGGACCGCCTCGGTCAGGATATCGCCGTCGCCGCGGTCGCGCCTCAGGTCGCACAGTGCGTGGATCGGAGCGGAACTGATCACGCGCAGGTAGCCGTAGAACCCGTTGCCGATCACTATATCCGTGTTCAGCGAGATCTGACCGTTGGGTTCCAACTCGATATTGCGGGTGGACATCAGGTTGCCGTCGTTGCTGTAGGCTTCCAGGATCACCTTGTTGGTGACCGGCGCCACGTTGGCAAGTTCGATGCGGCTGCCGGGCTCAACGATGGGTAACGCGCCTTGGACGATCCCGAGGTCCTGTATCTTGGTGCCGCTGACATGAGCGCCCGCGGCGGCATCGCCCCAGATCTCGAAACCCGTTACGGGGGTGTCCGATTTGATTCGTACGGCACTGACCCGCCGGAAATTCTGCCCGAGTTCCTCCATGGAAAAGGTCAGTTTGCCCAGGGGAAACAGTTTTGCGTTCATGGTCGCTACCTCTTGACCGCGCCAATCCAGGCCCACGAAACTGACATCCGCATCTTGGAACAGGTCGGGATTCACCACGCTCACGCCCACGAAGCGTTTACTGTCCGCATCGGCAACCGGCAGCATCCCCCGTGACAGGTTGTGGTTGTCCACCAACACGCCGGTCATGTTCTTATTGCCCTGGCCGAACAGTTCGAAGGCCGACAAGGGTTTTTGGGCGCGTAATTCAACCCAGGAGATTTTTTTCAGTTGCTCGGCGCTGAAATAGGATTGGATCAGGCCCAACGCCTTGTGGCCGGGGCCCAGGCTGGTCAGCTTCTCGCTTTCGGCAACCTTGTCGCCCTGATGATCCACCCCCAATAGGCTGATACCCACGGTTTCGTCATGGGGATTGACCACGGCGATGCCGGTGAACCAACTGTCGTCTTGGGTCACGTGCGGCAGCGGCGCCCGCCAACTGTAGGTGATGGGATTGGAGGAACCGGTCAGGCTGACCACAGCCTCGGGTCCCGTCGCCCCGCCCTTGTAGACCGGAACCACCTTGAAGGTATGGTCCCGTTCCCTGAGTAGGGGAACCGGGAAGCGCGTTCCGTAGGTGCTGCCCGCCGCGATAAAGCGGTTTTCGGTAACGTCGTGGTAGAAGATATCGAAGTGATCCAGGTGCGCGTCGCCGTTGGAACCGGCTTCCCAGGTCAGCAGGATCTCGTCGTTGGCGGAGGGCACGGCTTGCAGGTTCAATATCTCCTGCTCCACGGCAAGCGGCGCCACCGTTATCGTTGCCTGTGCGGTGGCCGTCAAGCCGCCGGCGTTGGTGGTGGTGCTGGTGACGATGTACTCGCCCACCTCCGCAAAGGTGTGCGAGGTGGTGACGGTTGCCGTGTGATGCACTTCGTCGCCGAAATCCCAGACCACGGAGAACATGGAAATATCGCCCAACAGTTGCGTCGTGACCTCGAAGGACTCGCCCACCTTGACTTTCGGCGGTGCGATCAGGTTGGCACTGAGACTGCTTTCGTCCCTGGTCCGGCCGACGATGAAATCGTTGACGAAGTTGAGGGGCAACATCTCGTAACTGTCACCGATATTACCGCCCGTGCAACTGTTGGTGTCCACCGGGTTATAAGCGGCCCCTTCCGGGCTTGTCGCACTCCCTGGCAAGACCCCGGTTCGCCAGGCGATGAGATCCATGTAATGGAGTCGGTTGGGTTGGATGGTGCCGCAACCGCCTACATGGTAGTCCCAAATAAAACTGGTATCGGCAGCGGCGGTGTCCAGACCGAAGGTGGCGTAGGTGTCCACGTTCGCGGCGCCGGAGAAATCGAAGCCGCTTTCGCTGAGTCGGTTCCCGGCAAGGGTCGATTCAACCCCGACCGTGAAGGATACGCGAGCGTCGTCGTTCGGCGCCATGTCGCCTATACCGTCGCCGTTCGAATCGATCCATTGATGGGTGGGGACGGTGATACGCAACCAGATCGAGGTCTCGCCCTGGATGGCGCGGATCAATTGAACCGCGGATTCAGGCATATCGGGCGCTATTTCCAAGTTGTCATCTGTGGACCGCAGTTTCAATCTCAGGTCGATGGGGACGTCGGAAAAGGCGCCGCTGCCGGCGACCGTATGGGTGCCGGTGGGGTCGACGATGGTGCGGCCGAGGGCTCCGTCTTCCAGGTTGATTTTGAAATAAATAGGATTAGTCTGATCGACCGGCAGATTGAAGTCACTCATGACCCGAAGGGTGACGGTCCCTGTTTTCTCCTGGGTGCCCAGGTAGTAGACATCGGTAATACTGGTCAGGATTTCAACGTCGGCGCGAAGAGCGGCGGGAATGATCGAGGAAAAGATAATGAGTACGGCAATACGCGGCATGAAAGTAACCTCCAGTGGTGAATCGCACTCCGTCTTACGCGGTCAAGTATGCATGTCGGCAGTGTTCCAAGACCTTACCGCGACCTTACCGGTTTATAACTTGTGCGGAATGTCTGTGTAACATGCTGGTTTCAAGTGTGATTTAGGGTTCTAGAAAATAGGCAGGTACACGGCGTTTCCGGGTAAAGGCCTGCTTTGGTTCACCTCGGCGGCGTACGCGTAGGTGTTCAAAACCGCCTCGTCCCGTTCCCCCCAACGCGGTCCCGCGCGTTCCCTGGCCTGGGTTTGGAATTCCAGCGCCTCCTTGAAACGCCCCTGCGCATAGACCACTGACGCCATGGTGGTCAGGTAGACCGGACGCCTGGGTTCTTTCTCGGAGTTCAGGCCGGCCAGCAGTTCCGCGGCCTTGTCCGGTCGGTTCTCCACCAGGGCCAGATGGGCCAGCAGGCAGACGCTTTCGGTGTGCAGGCTCCGGGCGCCGATCCTGGTCGCGGTTTCGCGGGCGGTCTCGAACCAGGTCCGCGCCCGGTCGTTTTCACGGGCCATCAGCGCCCAGCGTCCCATGCCGTTCAGCGCATGACATTCCAGGAATTCATTGTTGACCTCTCGGCTGATGGTCAGGGCGGCGTTGAAGCGCTCATAAGCCAGGGGGATTTGTCCGCCGACCACGGCAATCAGGCCCAGGTTCAGAAGGGTTCTGGCCTCGCCCGGTTTATTGCCCAGTTTTTGGCGTAGCGCCAGCGTTTTCTCATAGATTTCGGCGGCCTCAGCGTAGTCGCGATGGAGGTTTGCAATGTTGCCCAGGTTGTTCAGCACGGCCGCCTCATTGCGGGCGTCTCCCAGTTCGCGGAACAAAGCCAGGGCGCGTTCAAACGGGGCCCGGGCTTCGGCTGTCTTGCCGCGCATGGACAAGACGGTGCCGTGTTTGATCAGGGTTTGTGATTCCACGTAACGGTTCCCCAGGAGGGGCAGCAGCGACAGGCTGTCCTGTAACAGCGCGCCGGCCTGATCCAGCTCTCCCTTTTGCGCGTTGACGGTGGCCAGTTGGTTCTGGCTGAGGATGATGCCGGAAAGATGGTCCAGGTTGCGGTAAATGGCCAGGGCTTCTTGAGAATAGCGAACGGCCTCTTCCCAACGGGCGCTCTTGCGATGGATCAGGCCCTGGTAGCGCAACGCCTCGGCTTCCATGATCGGGTTGCCGGTCGCACGCGCCTGTTCGATCACATCGGCAAAAAGCGCCTGGCTTTCATCTTGTTCTTCCGTGTACTGCCGAGCCCTGGCCAGTTGGAACTTGGCCCAGGTCATGGCGGGATCGTTGTCCAGGGTGACGCGGAAATGATTGGCGGCCTTCTCGTATTCGCGGTTTTCAAGGAATTGCATGCCCTTGGCATAGCTTTGACTGGTGAATTCATCGGTGCCGGGGCTGCTTGAGGGTGCATCCATGGGGTAACCGGTCTTGCCGGCCAGGGCGTAACCGGCGTGGCGGGCGACCTCGGCCAGGGCGCTGCCGCTAACCGAGTGGGTTTCCTCGCCGCCCCGGGCGTCCAGAATACGCAACTGCAACCGCCAGGCGCCGTCCTCGGTCAGATGGGCGTCGGTGGCGATGAGGTAACGGAAGTCAAGGTTTTTGGAGATGCGGGACAGGTCTGTATCGAGGCCGATTTCCGGCAGGCCCTCGCGGTCCAGGGTGCGCACCAGGTCATTGAGCGGCACCAGGTCGAAATACCCCAGGCGGTTCAGGTTCTGACAGACCAGGTCGCGCAGGCCCATCTCGATCCAGTTCTTCTCGGCGTCACCGGTGCGGTTGCTGAAGGGCAACACGGCCAGGCGGGGCAGGTACAGCGAGGTTTCGGTTTGTTCGTCGCCCACATCGGCCGTTTTCATCACCTGCCAGGCGGAGAGGGAAAGCAAGACCACGACTGTCGCGGCGATCCAGGGTAGGCGAGGTTTTGGGGCTGCTTGGGGGAGAATTGCCTGCCGGGCGGGTGCAGGAGCGGGTTGCGGTGACGGCAGGGGCGCGGGATGTTCCTCACGGGTTTCCTCGCAAACCCATTTGTAACCTTTCTTGAGAACGGTTTTGATATACAAGCTGTTGCGCGCCCGGTCGCCCAAGGCGGTTCGCAATTCGGTTACGGCCTTGGTCAATGACTGGTCGGCCACGTGCACGTCTTTCCAAATGGTCTCCAACAATTCGTCGCGGTTGACGACACGGTCGCGATGTTGCAGCAGGTACGCCAGGACCTCGGCGTTTTTGGGTTTGATTTCCGTGGTACCTTCCGCTCCGGTAAGCTCACGTGTATCCGGGTTGAATGACATGCCCTGAAATAAGTATAGCGTCATCTATGCAATCCTGTTCTGTCCAAATCCTCGTACAGAAGTTGACGGCAGCAAGTTTCGGACCGCTTTACCGCCTAAGTACACAATCGTATTCCCGGTGAAAAGAGGTCACTGTCGCGGGGCGTCTGCGCCGGTGATACGCAAGCCAAGCATCGCACCCCGGGCGAGGCGAAAAACCCTGGGCGCGCACGCTTCCAGCGTGCATTTCCAGACAGTTGCACTAGAATGACCGTGGGTCATGAATAAAGCCGGGAAGTTGCAATTCAAAGTTTTCTCCTTCACACATTTACAATGCCCTGACTACCCTCAGTCAAGCTGGGATTTTGTACTTCTGAGCGAGCATGAGGCCCATATGGAGGGGAACGAAACCTCCAAGGAGTTAGCTCTCATTGCAATTCCCGGGGTCATTAAAAACCCGCGGTCATTTTCATGCTATCGTCTGGAAATGCACGCAGGATGCGTGCGCGCCCAGGGGTTTTCGCCTTGCCTCGGTTAACCTTTATCGAGGCCGGTGGACACCCAGTTCCACCATGCTGGTGACTTGTTCACGGCCGATGACCAGGTGGTCCAGTAGGCAGAGGTCTACTTTCGCCAGGAAATCGGCCAACTGCAGATTGACCGCAATGTCTTCACGGCTGGGCGTGGGGTCGCCGCCGGGATGATTGTGGGCCACGATCACACCCGACGCGTTGCATCTCAGCGCTTCCTTGGCCAGTTCGCGGTTGTAAATGGTGATCCGGTCCAAGGTGCCCCGGAACAACTGTTCCTTTTTGATCAA
>JASJCB010000008.1 GCA_030066195.1 Acidobacteriota bacterium | reverse complement strand
TTGTGTTTTTTAGACCGACAACTCCGATGCCCGGGAATGGTCTCGCCTTGGGGACGGAGGACGGTCTTTTCACGGGGAAAGAAACCCTTCTTTCCTTATTTCACCGCATATGTCGAGAGGATGACCCACGGACCTTATTGCAAGATCAGCAGGTCGTTCTCGAGATCGTATTTGAAGACGTGGCTTGAATTGTAACTGGGTAAGAATCGGTACTCACCGGGCTCTCGCTTCACATAGCCGCCGTCGGCATTGTAATAGTCGTGATAATGGGATTTGGCCGGGCCTGCCACCATGCTGACCACATAGCCCTGCCCCAGCTTAACTGCAGAGATGGGGTAAATGCGTTCATGAGTACTTATTTTTTCGATATTATCGGCAGGTCCCTGGAGCACCCGGATCACCTTGGCGCCTTTCTGCAAGTCCTTGTTATAAAAGGTTACCTCGTAATGGTCTTCCTCCGCAAAGATACAGTGCCTGAACTTGACGAAATAATCGCCCTGGAAGCGCAGGGAGAAGTTACGTGCGACCGGCGGCAAGCCATGGGTAGGACCGGCTTTCGTCAAATCAACCTGAGGAATATACTTTTCACCGGGTTGCAGCAGACCTTTTTCTATGACGGCCCTTTGAACCAGGTGATCGGCCATGGACATGCCGCTGTTAATAAGGTAAACCTCGTTTTCGGATATGGAAACCCCTGAAGAAAAAAAACGGCCGCCCAGTTCATCCGAAAAACGGGCGAATTCCTTTGCAGCCGGGACAAGGCGTTCGTTAAAGGACAGAATCCGGTTGAGATTCGAAACAACCAGAATTCTGCCCTTGGTGATGCTGATAACGGTTTGATGATATAGTTCATTGGGACCGCGCCCCATCCTGCTATATTCAGCAACTTTTTTTCCCGTGGGATCCACCACAAGCATGACCATTTCGATCCGCGAGGTCAGCAGGAAGTTTCCGTCAGCCAATTGGAAGATTTCCGGGTCGGGATCGAACATGCCGACGGCATCGAGATCAATGGTCATTTTGTCAGCGGCAAGAAATAAGAAGATAAAGAGGATGGACATGGTTTAGTTCCCTGGATTTCAGAATGGCAGAGGAATATACGGGCCGGAGTCGCTGCAGAACATGTCGGTGCAAATTTTATGACAGTCGACCCAATTTTGAAAGTTGTTAGGGTGCTGCAGCGTACATTCATCACCACAAATCTGCGAGCATGTACGGCTGGTAGCAACGCCGGAACTGAAAATTAAAAATAAAATGAGAGCGGCAGCTTTTTTCATTAATTGACCTCCTTAGTCCACGTCAATCTAGAGAAACCACCAGGCTTTGTCAAGTAATTAGACTGCCTGCCACTGCCCGCCGCAAACCTTAAGCCGTATCGCCCCGTATCCGATCCGTGTTATGATGATGTCAGTAATCCTACAGGCGGCGCCGTGGACGAACCACTTCAAGCCCTTACCTACATGACCCGCTTTCAGTGCATCGGTCCCGAGTGCGAAGATCATTGTTGCGGCGGCTGGCGCATCCATCTGAGCCGGGACGATTATCAACGGCTTGAAGAGAACCGCAAGCGTTCGGAAACGGTCGATCGGAATTTCGATGTTGCTGTGAAGAAAAGAGAAACCGGGGACGGTAACTCCAAAAAATACGCCTATTTCGAGTTTCACGAGCAGCAAAAAACCTGCCTCTTCCTGGATCAGGGCTTGTGCGTGATTCACCGCGACCTGGGCGAGGAGTCCCTGCCGCAAGCCTGCGCCACCTATCCGCGCCTGACCCGACATCATGGTGACGGCCACGGATTGTGCGGCAGCCTGTCCTGCCCGGAGGTGGCCCGCCAATGTCTCTTGTCGGCGGACGCCATGGAACTGGTGGATTGGTCGTGGGACAAACTGCCGGATCGGTTCGATGTGGACCCCGAGGGCTTGGACCCCTACGGCATGTATGCTCACGCGGTGCGCAACATGTTCTGGACCATCTACAAACAGCCCGATTTCAATTCCGGCGAAAAGACTTATTTTGCCCTTTACCTGGCTCGGAAAATCTCCAGTTTCTATCACAAGAACATGGAGAAGGACCCATCCACTCGATTGGAACGCACCTTCGAGCAGGTGATCGATTTGGGTTTCCGGCGTCGCATCATCACCAACTTTCAAGGCGCCGGCGAGCCGGACGACGCCGCATTGGATATCCTGGCCATGATTCTCCTGGCCGCGGGCAACCGCCAGGTGCGGTTCAACAACCTGGTCGGGCGCGTCTTTGCCGGTTATGGGCGCGAAACACCATCCATGCAGCACCTGGCCGAAACCACGGAGCCGGTCCTGCGCGGCATCTATCCGGACTACCGCGTGCGCAAAAGAAAACTCGACCAGGCCTTCGGCGAGCGTATCGAGGGGTATTTCCTCAACTTCTGCCGCAACTTCTGGTTCACCGAACGGCCCAACGCCTTCGACCGCCCCTTGGACATGGCCCGTCAGTTGATTCTCTTCCTGGCCGTGATCAAATTCCTGTTTTACGGGCACCCCGACCTGATTCCCTTGTTGACCGATGAAGCGCCCGACGATGCCGAGGATATCCTGGATCGGTGCGTGGTGGAATCGGTGCAGACCTTCATGCGCGGCTATACGCACAACAGCGCGCTCAAGGAAAGTCTTCACAAAATCATGTCCGAGAAGGGCCTCGATGACCTGGCTCGCCTGACCGCTGTCTTGAGGTTTTAATCTAAAGCGGCAGTTGCGTTTGCACGGGCACGCTGTAGTCGTCCAGACGGCGCCTGATCTTCCACTCGGCCCGTTTGCCCAGGCACCAGGTATGCACGGGTGAAAAATTGGCCTGGCATAAGCCGTAATCGACGACGCGACTGCTGTTGCAATAATGGCAGGGCTTGTCTTCGCCGCTTTGCGTGTTGACGCGGTAGCAACTCAAACACAGCGTCATATCGGGTGCGAGTTGAAGTTGGGAGATCCCCAGGTCGGCGGCGTCGCGATAGATTTTTTGCAGCAGGCCCGGATCTTCCATGCGTCCGCCGCGAAGGTAGATGATGTGGTTGTGGGAACCGTTCATTCTCCGGTGCAAGTCCGCCTCGACGGCCATGCGATCGCGCCGGCGCAGGTTGTGGAAGGCCAGGATATTGGCGCCCTCGGAGTAGACGGGGTGCGATTGTTCGGTGCGTCGCAGCAGGTAGGAACTGAGCTCGCTGCTGTACTTGCGCATATCCAGCAGGGCGAAGCGATAGGCCAGGTTCTCGCTTCGCGTGCCGGTGAGGTGCATGGTTAACTTGTGCACCTTGTTGCGACCGGCCAGAGACGCGCCTAACGTGTGCAGAATCTCGGCGGCCTTCAAGCCGATCGCTTCGGCGGGACTGCCGGGCGATCCGTTGCGCAACGCGGCGGCCTCGCCCAGGCCGATGACCTGCAACGGCTGGGTGGCCTGGTCGATTTTCAGGAAGGGTCGATCGTCGATCTTGTGACGCAGGAATTGAAGGGGCCCGCGGTTACCGAAGGCCATGAGCCGCGAAATGAACAGCCGCTTTTGCCGGTGCGCCGTCACGGTCAGGTCCATGGCGTGCTCCAGGTTGGCGACAAAATCGGAGTTTCCGGTGGGATCGACCAGGCGCGGCAGGTTCAGGGCCACGGTGCTGGAGGAGAAGCCGCGAAGTTCCGCGGGCGTGCACACCATGCGCATGAAATCCGGGTCGTTGATCTTCTTGACGCCCAGCGGACCCAGGTCGCGGCGCTGCTGACTGAAGGCGATCAGTGGGTTGCCGAACTTGAAAGCCGTCGCGAATAACTGTTGCAGCAACGTGTTCCAAGAGGTGTCGCGACCATTCAGGTGAAAGATGATCTGGGGCGAATGGAAGGGGTTGCCGTGGGCGTCGCCGGCGGCCAGGATGTCCAGGAACACCTCGTTGAAACGGTGAAGAGTGCGCGCGTATTGATTATAGGTGAGGATGCCGGTCACGCCGCCGGGTCCCATGGCCGTCAGGCTTTCCACATGACGCGGCATATCCAGGTCCAGGTCCAGGATGACCTTGCGCGGAATGCCGCCGCGCTCCACGTCCAACTGGGCGAACTCGAACAGCATTTGTTGGGCGAACTGGGCCAGGTCCTTTTCGTTCATTTCGTCGAGGAACGGCAGCAACAGGGTGTTGAGATAGGTCCAGCGAATATCGCCGGCAAAATGGTTCTGTAACTCGTGGGTGAAGCGGATGAGATGGCTGAGCAGCACGTCGGCCCGTTTGGCGGCACCCGCGTTGGGCGCGCCGATCGACGACGGCAAACCGGATATCTTCAGGTAATCGGGTGTCAAAATAATATCGTGCGGGCGATCGACGGCGCCCAGGTGCAGCAGTTCCAGCAAGCCCTCGTCATGCGCCTGGATGACCTCTTCCTGAAACACCTTGCGCGAGGCGAACTGAGCCTTGATTCGGCGCGCAATCTTCTGCGAGGTGGCCTCCGGGTTCTGGCCGGCGGCAGCGCCGGTTCCCAGTGGGTGGTAGATGCTCAATTCCACATCGTTCAGCGACAGTTCCAGCGTTTGCAGGGAGACTTCGCCGAGGCTGAAGCCCTGTTGCCGCAGCAGTCCGGTCAACCAGTGGACGATCATGCCGGGCGGCGGATGGGTCATGCCCAGATGCTCCAGGTTTTGCCGGATGTGGCGGATTGCCTGATCCACGGCATGGTCGGGGATTTTGCTCTCTTGCTTCAGCACGGCGCCCAGGCGGTTTAAGTCGACAGAATCGTTTTCATCTTCGTGAATGCGGAAAATAGACGATTGCAGCTCGGTTTCCCTAAGCTGATCGATGTCCAATGAACTCCTGTGCACGGGGCCGGAGCGACTTCGTTCCACGCTGGTAACCTTCCCGGGGGCTTTTTGGATCGGTGAATCACAAGAGCCGGACACTCTGCTAACCGATGTGTCGTCATTATAATACACACCCGAGTGCATAAGGGAACGGGCTTATCACATTCAGTGACGCGGCTCCCTGTCCGGGCCGACCGCCCGCGACCCGTGAAATCGGACGTCGATGAATCCTGAAAAAATGCGGTAGAACAAAAAGAGTAACGCTCCACGAAGGTAGACCGGCGACCGGAATAAATTTCTCTTCCCGCTTGTTTGTATGAGGATAAGCCCTGCTTCACCGGTAAATCGAAACACATACGATCGAGCGAATTTTACCCACCAATCCATGGGGAATCTTGTTATGATGAGAAAGTACCAAGCCTATCCGGCAATATGTTGCTTCCTTATTTGATCTAGGGGAGAGGAATAGTATGAAGCGCTATCTACTGATGTGTCTGCTTGCAGTGGTGAGTGTGCCTTGGGCGGCCGCCCAATCACAGGCCACTACCGGCGTCATCGAGGGGACGGTTACGGATGAGTCCGGCAATCCCCTTCCCGGCGTGGTTGTAACGTTGATCAACACCGCCACCAACTTCCAAAAAGAACTGGTCACCGATGCACAGGGCCGTTATCGCGGCTTGCTTTTGCCCCTCGGTCCCTACCGTGTCCGCGCCACCATGACCGGTTTTGCCACCGGCATTCGCGACGGCTTGCGCCTGACCGTGGGTCGCACCCTGGTCGTGGACTTTGCGATGAAGCCCGCTTCCGTGGCCGAAGAAATCGTGGTCAAAGCCGCCAACCCCATCGTGGAAACCAGCCGTACACAGAACCTGACCCAAATCGATGAAGCATCCGTGCAAGGTCTTCCCAACAATGGTCGTAACTTTCTCGATTTCATGACCCTGTCGCCCGGTGTCACCATCGTGCAGGGCCCTGACGGCGAGGAAATCTCCGTCAACGGTCAGAAAGGCATCAACAATAATATTTCCATGGACGGAACCGACTTCAACAACCCCTTCTTCGGCGAACAACGCGGCGGCCAGCGCGCGGCGTTTACGTTTAACTTGGACGCCGTTGAAGAAGTGGTTGTGGTCAGTGAGGGCGCTCCCGCCGAATTCGGTCGCGCCTCTTCCGGGTTCGTCAACGTGATCACCAAATCGGGCACCAACGAATTGACCGGCAGTTCGCACCTCTTCCACAAGAACGACTCGCTGAACGGCAATGCCGAAAACCCCGACGGCAGTGAGGCCGACGACTTCGATTTCGACGCCACCCAGATCGGCGTGACCTTCGGCGGCCCCTTGATCAAAGACAAGGCCTTCTATTTCGTTACCTTCGACAATCAGGGCCTGGAATCGACCAGGCAGACCGATCCCACCCGCATCGAGCAACGCGTGGTCGACTACTACGCCTCCATCGGTTTCCCCAACGAGAACGGGCCCATCACCCGTACTGACGACGCCTGGTCGCTCTCCTTGAAAACCGACTGGTTCCTCAGCGCCAACGATCAGGTCACCGTTCGCTTCACCGCCACGGACAGTGAACAGGAAAACGGCACCTTCGACGTGGACTCCTGGGGTCGTAGCGCCAACGCGGTTGAATTGGACGACAGTTGGTCCATCAACGCCGCCTGGAACCACACCTTCCCAAACGGTATGTACAATGAATTCCGGGTTCAGTGGGCCCGCGAGAACCGGCCCCGCGATTACACCAACCCCAATATTCCCGGCCAGGATAGACCGCTGCCGGATACCGCGTTCGATTTCAACAAACAATACCGCTTCGGGATGCCCTTCTTCATCCCGGTCGAGTATTACGATACCCGTTTCCAGATCAACGAGAACATCTCCTGGGTACGCGGCAACCACTTCTTCAAGGCCGGCGTGGAGTTCAACCTGACGCGCGCCTTCCAAACCTTTATCGGGTTTGCCAACAGCCGCTTCATCTTCAGTTCCACCGACGGCTTCCTGAACTATGTCGCCAACCCCAACTACGTGGAATGCCAGGATGCCGACGAAAACTTCCTGGGCAGCCAGACCGGCGAGTGCCCGGACGGCTACGATGCCGTAGGACCGGTGCTGTTGTACTTGCAATACGCCGGCGTGGGCGGCATCACCCCGGAAGAAGCGGGCACCCAGTTACAGCGCACCAAAGAGTTTGCCGTATTCCTCCAGGATACCTGGCAGCCTCTCGAGAACCTGACCATTCAATACGGGCTGCGCCTGGAAACCCAGGACCATCCCGAGGTGCAAACTCCGCCGAACGAGGTTTTCTTTTCGGACTTCATCGGCACCACCAGCATGGGCAATCCCTTCCCCAGCGACGGCACCATTCCCGACGAGGACAGCATGTGGCAACCGCGCCTGGCCATGACCTGGGACCCCGCTAACGACGGCAGGTCGGTCATTCGCGCCACCGCGGGCATCTACTATGCGCGCATTCCCGGTCTGACGTTGGCTTCCGTACGTTCCACCAACGGCTCCATCGGTCAGAACCTCTATCGCGACAGTACTTTGATCCCCATCTTGGGACCGCCGCCGGCCTACCTGCAACAATTGGATGCCACCGGCGCAGAACCCTTCCGACCCGATGTCTTCGTGACGTCCACGGGTTTCCGCAATCCGCGAACCGATACCTACAGCATCTCCTACGAGCGCGCCATTAACGAGACCTTTGCGGCATCTTTGAAGTTCGTCTACAGCGACGGTCGCTACCAGACGCGCTTTATCAACCGCAACGATCCTCTGCTGGGCGAGATCATCGACCCCGACGGCGATCCCGACGATCCCAACAACTACAACGCGCCCTGGTCCACCGGACTGGGCGGCGGCTTTAACGGCATCGGCGCCCTGACCTCTATTGAATCCACCGGCGACAGCCTTTATCGCGGTTGGACCATCTCGTTGAACAAGGCCCGCAGCAACAACTTCCAGTTCCAGTTGAACTACACCTGGTCGGAAGACTTCTCGCACGACGACAACGAGCGCGATCCCTTCACCTACCGCTACGCCGACATCCGCAACCTGGACGGCGAGTGGGGTTATTCGGACCGCGATCAACGCCACCGCTTCAACGGCTGGGTTCTGTGGGAAGCGCCCTACGGTATCCAGGTCAACGGTCGCTATACCTACCGCTCCGGTCAGCCCAAGTCGCTGAAACCGGACGGAACCGACGCCGTGGAACCCGGTCAACGCGCCCTGGGCGGCGGTGAGGTCTTCGAACGCAACACGGGTCGCAAGAACAACGAATTGCGTTCGCTGGATATCCGCGTATCCAAGGTCTTCCAATTCAACGGTTGGGAACTGGAACCCATTATCGAGGGCTTCAACCTCACCAACAGCCGCAACCTGCTGAACCCCGCCGTGACCAGCCTGGTCTTCAACTTCGACGGTACGGTGCAAAGCGGCGCCGGCATCCCCCGCCAGATCCAAATCGGCGTGAAGGGCCGCTGGTAACCCAAAAACCTCGAACAACTCCCTATGAAGCGGCTCGGGAAACCGGGCCGCTTTTTATTCCCGAAGACCGTACGAGTCGTTACCTTAAGTTCTTTACACCCTTTTGGGCGTATTCCTGCTAGGGTAATGGCAAACGGGTCAACCGCTCCATCGAGCGTGCCCCATTTTAATTGGGAGATAGCAGCAATGATTAAGATTCGTATGGCCGTCCTCGGATTGGTCCTGGTATCCCTGGCTTGCAGCAAAAGTGAAACCCCCGCACCCGAAAAAGCCGGTAACTCCGCCCCTGAAACCAAGGTGGCGGCCGGCGGTTACGAACTGGACAGCGCCGAAACCGACGTCAGTTTCATGATCGTTTCCAACAGCGCCGGCCCCATTACCGCCCGGTTCCCCAAAGGGGTCTCCGGTTCCCTGGACGCATCCGGTAAAGGCACCGTCAGTATCCAGCTGGACACCATGTACTCGCTGGATCAAAACAATCTGGAAAACCCCCTGCGGGACGCCAACGTGATCGAAGCTTTTTTCGGCGTACGTCCCTCCGCCATTCTGCCCGAACCCGTCGATAAAGCCTGGGAAGCACTGGCCGGCAAAATAGAGCGCTCGGTCGCCACGGCGCGTTTCGAGATCAGCGAGGCGACCGGCCTGGACACCGCTACCGGCAACCTGACCGGGAACCTGGTGATCTGGAACAAGATTTCGGTTCCCCTGACCTTCGCCGTCAACGTCACCCGCGCCGATAACCGCGTGGAGCTGACCTCCACCGCCCCGGTCGCCTTCGACCTGATAGAGGTGTTGGGCGCCGATCTGCGCAAATTGACCTTCGATACCATGTTGGCCGCCGGTTGCGCCCACCAACCCGGTATCCAAAACAAGGTGGAAATTTCTCTGAACAAAGTGGTGATGAACGCGAAATAATCTCCGGCAATGATATAGGGGGCGCCCGCCCGCGTTTGTCCGGCCGGCGCTCCGTTGTTTCGCGTCAGCAGGAAAACAGCCCTTTCGGGCTCCATAGCGAGAGATCCTCTTCTTCTGTAGGGTGTATTTTCGCGTTATGACTCCACATTCCGAAAATTAGCTAAAGCATGGTACTGTTATGTGCTGATTGTAATTTGCCGCTCGCGCTAAAATGTTGTAGAATGGCTCCACTCGGATGGTGGGCAGACAATTGAGGTATTTTCGCCGCGAGGATGGAACATGCACAACGAGCCGCGGGTCAACTTTGCCGTCGCCAACCTGCCCCCGGGCATCACGGTTCTGGTCAAACAATGGTCATCGGGTGATCAGGAAGCGTTGGATTCCCTCATCGACCTGCTTTACGATTACCTTCACAAAGAAGCGGGCAAGCACATGAGGAGCCTGCATGTGCAGGGGAACACCCTGCAACCCACCATGCTGATCAACGAGGCCTACCTCAAGTTCCGTAAACGCGGCGAGGCGCCCGCCCTGAGCCGCGACCATTTCTTCTGGTTCGCCAGCCGTATGATCCGCGAGATCATCGTAGACCACATCCGCGCCCGCACGGCCCAAAAGCGCCGTCGCGACGACGAGATGGGCGTGGAGAATATGGACCTGGTCGCTCCGGCCGCCCATATCGACCCCGATCGCTTCCTGGCTTTGAACCAGGCTGTCCACGCCCTCGAAAAAGTGAATCCCCGACGCTCCCAGGTAGCGGTCCTGCGCTTCATCATGGGCCTGGGCATCAAGGAAACCGCGGAGGTAATGGAAACCTCGCCCACCACGGTCAAGGAAGACTGGAACGCTGCCAAGGCCTGGCTGTTCAAGTACCTGGAATCCAAGCAAACCGATTGAGCGTGGGTTGCCGACCGGCGGCGCGGAAGGGCGTTGCCGACTGAGTAGTTTGGCTGCCTGAAATGAGAGAAATCTTGCCGGTCTCACTGGAGGCTCAGGTTTCTCTCAGTGAGTTCATGCCGTTCTCAGGCGAATCTCATCGACACCATAAGACATGGGTGCGTCTCACCCCTAGACTTTCAAGGAGAGGTGCGTCCATGACAGATGTCGATATCGCGATCATCGGCGCGGGACTGGCCGGGTTGACGGCCGCTCGCATCCTGGCCGAAAGAGGCCGTAGCGTGGTTTTGATCGACCGCAAAACCGACCTTGGCAAAGGTGTCCACACAACCGGGATCTTCGTTCGCAAAACCTTCGAGGATTTCGGCTTCCCCGACGGCTGCCTGGGCCCGGCTCTTTCCACGGTCCACTTGAGCGCCCCGTCCGGCCGCACCCTGACCCTGGAAAGCCCGGCGCCGGAGTTCCGCGTGGCCCTCATGCCTCGCCTGTATCGGACCCTACTGCAACAGGCCGTTGCCGTCGGAGTAACCTGGCGACCTGGAACCCGTTTCCTGAAACGCGAAGACCTGACCGACGGTAGTCGCCTGCACCTGGCCGCTAAAACCGGCGACCAAACCCTGACCTGCCGCTACCTGATCGGCGCGGACGGCGCACGCTCCCGCACGGCGGCAAGCCTGGACCTGCACAGAAATCACCGTTTCCTGGTAGGCGCGGAAACCATCTACCGACAAAAAATGGAGGAAGACGCTGCACCGGGCCTTTACTGCACCATCGATCCCCGTCTGGCCCCGGGCTACCTGGCTTGGACAACGGTAGACGGTTTTCACAAACACGTGGGCGTGGCGGGTCTGCCGGGTCGCTTCTCACCAAAGCAAAGCCTGGAAACCTACAAAGGACAGATGACGAATCGATTCAAGCTGAACCCGGAGGACATCCTGGAACACCGCGGCGGCCTGATCCCGGTAGGCGGCATCGGTAACCGACTGGCGAACCGGCGCGGCCTGCTGATCGGCGACGCAACGGGCGCGGTCTCCCCTCTCACGGCGGGCGGCCTGGACCCTTGCCTACGCCTGACCCAATTTGCCTGCAAGATCGTCGACAACTACCTGAGCGACGGAGACCCGACGATCCTGAAAGCCTACAGGGGAAAGCGCTTCCGCCGACGCTTCACCAAGCGCCTCTTGCTGAGAAGACTGATGAACTACCTGACCATTCCTTTCCTGTGCGAAGCGGCCGTCATCCTGCTGAAGCAACCGCCCTTCCAAGCCCCGGCCGCCGAAATCTTCTTCCGAAGAGGTTCATTCCCCGATCCGACCATGCCCACGCGCCGAGAATTGTCGATGATGTTCTGAAGACCTGAAAATCTTAGATGGTGGCGGGAGCTTCGATGCCGAAGCGGTCGGGGTTGCGGCCGATGATGATGGCCGCGATGACCTTGGGCACGTATTCGCGGGTTTCCGGCGGCAGAGCCCGGGTTCGGTAGAGATACCAGAAGTTGCGGTGCTTGATGGGATCCTCCACCTTGCGAATGATGCTGCGCACCTTGGTGGGTCCCAGGTTATACGCGGCCAGAACCAACATGAACGAACTGCCGGCGCCGAAGTCGGCGATCAGGGAGCGGATGTAACGGCCCGCTGCCTTGGTTGATTTTTCCAGGTCATAGCGTTCGTCGTTACCGCGTTCCACCACCAGCCCGTACGCCTTGGCCGTGCGGTAGCGCAATTGCCAGGGCCCCGCGGCGCCGCGACGGCTGCGGCTGTTCAGGCGGAAACCGGTTTCCACCAACACCATGTAGGCCAGGTCAGGGAGCAGGTTGTTTTCTTTCAAGACGGCGCGAATCCGGTCCAGTTCCTTGCGCGAGGTAATCAGGGCGCGCTCCATGTTCGGCCGATCCGGACCCTGGTACTGGTTGACGTACTTGCGCACCAGCAATACGAATTCCGGCGGCAGGCTATAGGTCTCGGCGCCGAAAGCGACCAGGATCTTCTTGATCTCGGATTCGATGTAATCGTGTTCCTCGTCGCCCACGCCTAATTGATAGAGCAGACTCTTTTGAATGTCGCGCGCCCGTTCCTGGTAGCCGTCCAGTTCCTGGATCAGGGCCTCGATCTTTTCGGGATCATCGGCTGCGGCGAGATCGGTTTCGATGCGGTTGATCTTGCTGTCGATTTCGGTTTTGGTCGCCTTCAAGCTGCCGATGGTGTTCATGGACCACCAGCCGCCTCCGATCAGTGAGAGCGTCAGCAGGGCGATGGCAATCTTCAAATTACGCCGCGAACGCCGTACGGCCTTGGTCAGCATCTCGCGCATGATGATTTCGGTCTGGCCGCCCTTGCCGGACTCGCGGGCGGCGCGGGCCTTGTCGACGGCCTCGCGGATCAGGCTGCCGTGCGTTTCCTCGACCTTTTTTTCGCGGATGCCGTCACGGTCCAGCACGAACCGGCGCGGCTGGACCAGGGTCTTCTCGCCGTCGCCCACATCCTCTTCGATGAGGAATTGGAAACGCGGGCCGCTGGGCCCCAACGAAATCAGGGTACGGTTCTCCAATATGGCTTCTTCCACCTTCTTGTCGTTGACATAGGTGCCGTTGGTGCTGCCCGCATCGCGCAACAAGAAGGATTGGCCCTCGCGCGTAATGGCCATGTGCTTCCCCGATACGGCGGCGGCGCTACGGCCGCCGGGCACTAAATCATTAGCCGCATCACGCCCGATCCGCCAGACGTTATTCTTGATGAGATAACGCGTTCCGGCCTCAGGTCCCGTGAGCGCCATAAGCCAGGCCTTCACCTTCTTTTTCGAGGAATCTTCCATAGGCATACAACGATTGAATGAGTAACCGATTGGGTCAATGAATGGTATCTGGGTGGATTCCGAGCTCTCTCTGTCATTCCTAGTATAGGGGAGGCTTTGCCGGCCCCGCAAGTAAAACCCGTAAATCCCGGCTGATTCGGCAATTCTCATCTGGATCTTACCGGGTAAAACCTCATGGCTTGAACGGACAAGTTGCATGTGGACCGGGGAATCACCTATAACTAAACCGACCGGGAGGATTGTCATGCAGGTTTATCGATGGATGGATGAGAAGGATGTTCAGGTCCTGGCTTCGGTCAAGGCGGAACGAGACAAGAGCCTCGACTGGAAACCCTTTGCGGCGATTCGGGAATTATGGCCCCGGCTCCCCGGGCTTACCGCCGACTTGTGCCGCTTCGATCTCCCCCAAGTGACTATCGGAACACCCCTGGCCCCGGACCATCCGGCCAGGGTTGTTTTGGAACAGGCGGCGCGCGCCGTGATGCCCTGGAAGAAGGGACCTTTCAACTTGTTCGGAATCGATATCGATGCCGAGTGGCGCAGTGATTTCAAATGGGAGCGCCTGGCCGACGCCCTGCCGGATCAAAAGGACAAACTGGTCTTGGACGTGGGCAGCAACAACGGCTACTATCTCTTTCGGCTCCTGCCGCAAAGGCCGCGTTACCTGCTGAGCATCGATCCCGTCCCCAGGCTGTGGTACCAGTTCCACCTCTTGCAGCGATATGCCGGGGCGCCCAACCTGGAGTTCGCCATGTGGGGCTGGGAGGAACTGGCCTGTTGGAAGGAACTGTGGGATACTGTTTTCTGCATGGGCATCATCTACCATCACCGCGATCCCATGGGCATTCTACGGAACCTGCGCGAGGCAATGAAACCGGGCGGGCTCTTGGTGATGGAGTCCATCGTCATTCCCGGCGATGATTCCATCTGCCTGTTTCCGCCCGATCGCTATGCACGCATGCGCAATGTCTGGTTCGTACCTACCGTCACCGCCCTGAAGCATATGATGACTCGGGCCGGCTTTATCGACATTCGGGAAGTCGCGACCAATCGGCACGAACCGGCCGAGCAACGCACCACTCTCTGGAATCCGGGACCCAGCTATCGGGACTTCATCGACCCGCACAATGCCGACCTCACCGCGGAGGGTCATCCCGCACCCTGGCGAACCATTCTGACGGCTCGCAAAAAAGGCTGAGTACCGTACGGTCTGCATGTATAATAGGGGTCTGCCGATCCCCCCAAAAAAAAGGAGCCATTGACATGAACATGGAATACCGCCGCCTTGGAAATTCGGGTTTGTATGTCAGCGCCCTCTCGTTCGGGTCCTGGGTGACCTTTGGCAACCAGGTCGACGATACGCTGGGCATCGACATGCTTCGCACCGCCTATGAAAACGGCATCAACTTCTTCGACAACGCCGAGGTCTACGCTCACGGAAAATCCGAGGAGATCATGGGAAACGCCCTGGCCAAACTGGGTTGGAGCCGCGACACCTATACCGTCAGCAGTAAGGTCATGTGGGGCGGGTCCAAGCCCACCCAACGCGGATTGAACCGGAAGCACATCTTCGACGCCTGTCACGCGGCCATGAAGCGCTTGCGGGTAGACTATCTGGACCTGTACTTCTGCCACCGGCCCGACCTGCGTACGCCGATCGAGGAAACCGTGCGCGCCATGAGCGATCTGGTCAGCCAGGGCAAGGTGATGTACTGGGGCACCTCGGAATGGAGCGCCGCACAACTGAACGAGGCGCATGGTATTGCGCGCGAACTGGGCCTGCATCCGCCCACCATGGAGCAGCCGGAATACAACCTCTTGAAACGCGACAAGGTCGAGGGCGAATACGCGCCCCTTTACGGACGCGGTTTGGGCACCACCATCTGGTCGCCCCTGGCTTCCGGGATCCTCACCGGTAAATACAGCAAGGGCATCCCCGACGACAGCCGCATGAACCTGCCCGGCTACGAGTGGCTGCGCAAGAAGGTGGAAACACCGGAAGGTCGTCGCCAGATCGAAATCGCCGGCAAACTTCAAGCGATTGCGGATGAGTTGGAAACCTCCCTGGCTTGTATGGCCGTTGCCTGGTGCTTGAAGAACCCCAATGTCAGCACCGTTATCCTGGGCGCTTCCCGCCTCAGCCAGTTGGAAGAAAACCTGAAGTCCCTGGAGGTGGTTCCCAAGCTGACCGACGAGGTGATGGGCCGCATCGAAGAAATCGTCGCCAACAAACCCAAGCCCCCTACCGATTGGCTGGCTTAAGTCATTCATATCGAAAGGGCGGTTCGTTCCGCCCTTTCCTTCCTGCAAGCCTGAGCTTTAGGAACCCGTGTGGGTTTTTTCCTTTTTCATGTCTTCGGTCATGATTTCTTCAAGAATTTCAACGCGGCGAGAAAGATCGTCCGCACGGTCCAGCATGCGCTCCAGGCTGTCCGGGTCCAATTGTTCCGGCTCATCGTGCTTACCCCGGCGCCTTTTCAATTTTTCCTGACGGCGCCGTTCGCGCTTTTCCGCACGGCTTTCCCTCGGCGACAAAACCATGCGCACGATCTGGAAGCACAACACCATGCCGACGATGGTGGTCACCATCAAATAGGGTGCCAGTTCCACAAAAGTATGATCCATGGTGATACTCCAAATTCAAGCCGTCTGCTTTATTGTACAAAATAATGCACTGAAAAACCTTCCTTTGCTGCATGCGGTGAATGCACGCGGCTTTGATCCCACACACAATATAATAAGGTAGCGCCGGCCAACAGGGGTCCGAGGACCACGCTGGCCAACCCGACCGCCAAGATGCCGGTCATGACTGACTCCTTCGAGTGTTATTTACTCTTCTTCTTTTTCTTGAGGCGCGCCAGTTCGGCTTCCACATCCGATTCGGATTCCAGATCCCGGAACTTCTGTTCCAGATCGGGGCCACCCGACATTTTGGTGACCGCGGTATCGGCTTCCATGCGATCGATACGATCGTTATACTCTTCAAAGCGAGCAAAGGCGCCGGCCGTGTTCACCTGGTAGATCTTTTCCTCTACCTTCTTGCGCTGGCGCGCGTGTTTCATTTTATCCGCCAGTTCCTTCTGGCGGCGGTAGGCGCCCTTCAGTTTTTCTTCCAGGCGCGATATGTCTTCCTGATACTGCTTGACCAACTCATCGGCGGAGGCCAGTTTCTTTTCCAGGTCACGGGCCTGCGATTCGTGCAGCAATTTGCGTTCGACGGCCTCGCGAGCCAGATCTTCGCGCTCCTTGCTGATCGCCAGTTCGGCCCTGTGTTCCCATTCGGAAGCATTTTGTTTGGCCTCACGCAGGCGCCGCTCGATGCGGATGCGATCGGCAATGACTTCCGCCGCCGAGGATTTGATCTCGGTCAAGGTGTCTTCCATCTCGTGGATCATCAGGCGAATCATCTTGATCGGGTCTTCCGCCCGTTCCAACATCGAGGAGATGTTGGCGTTGATGATTTCTCCAAGTCGTGAAAAGATTCCCATGGTGGTCCTCCCCATCGTCGTATCACTTGGAGTTTAGCAAAAAAACTGCCAAGCGAAGTGCTTGTGTAAGCGACTCTTTTCCAGCTGATTGCAAAAGAGTAATTTTGGGGCTTGACACAGTTATCACCACTTTTTGGCAATCTCGC
The DNA here is from genome assembly GCA_030066195.1 of Acidobacteriota bacterium. Classification (GTDB taxonomy): domain Bacteria; phylum Acidobacteriota; class Holophagae; order Acanthopleuribacterales; family Acanthopleuribacteraceae; genus JASJCB01. Next base: position 58,247 of record JASJCB010000008.1, on the reverse strand, counting down.
CTACAAAATGGCGGTTTCGACGCCGCGCGTCCATACCTCGATAAGTTGAACGAAAGTGTATACGCGGCCCGTCGCCATGGAGTTGCGCGAGGCGTTATTTTTTCGGTGAAGCGACCTGAAACCGTTCGTTTTTCGATTAACGATCGGGTATTTTCTGCCAGACCACGCGCAGGCGACCGTGTCGGTTGACGGCATATAGGGTCAGGATGTCGCCGTCCAAAACAGCCCGGCGTTCGAGGGTTTTGCCGATACGCTTGGGGCGCACGCTGTTGGTGACATGATGCAAAACCCGGTCACCCTCCACGGAAAAGGTACCGGCATAGGCATCGCAATCGCCGGCTTCCTCGTCGGGCGGCCAGTTCAACGCTACCGACATATACCCGGAAGGCGCGTAGATCAGGAGCCCGTCGGCCCCCTCGGGCCAGGCCCGCCGAACACCCGCCGGCTCTTCTCGTTCAAATCGCAACAAACGCCAAGCGCCGAAAAGCGCGGTCGGGTTCATGGGTGTCCCCTCTTAAGTAGTTCGAAAAATTATAGCTTGATTGGTAGAACGAACAAAGAGCAAACCGGGCCGCCCACGGATAAGAGGGATGATTAGATCCCCCTTTTGGATGAAGCCGGATCAGGCCCCCTGTCGCTAAGGGTGTTTATGCGATTTTTCATGTCAATTGGTTGTCTTATGCAGCATGGGGAACGGCCCCGATGAGGACACGTGGGGCGGATTTTAGTAGGATTCTCGGCGTGAACGTTATAGAATCCAGGTGGAAACGTATCTTTTTAAAGTCGCGCTTGTTGAGAACATGCCGGAAATTCGCCGATACCGCGAGAAAGTATGGTGAGAGTTGCCGGGCTTTCACATAGCGCAAATCTTTAATAATTCAAGATTGCTTTCCAGATGCCGAATAATTATTATCCTGGTTGCACTGTGTGGCAGCGGGACCGATAACCCGATTGAACTCGATGCATCACCCACCCCGCCGCGAGACAAAGTAACCAGTCGATTGCCTATAAGCTGTCAAAGCCGGCGCCGAATTGCCGGTAACCATGGGAGAAGAGATGTATCCGGCATCCCGACCCGCCCTGTTTTCAGGCCACAAAAGGAGAATTGTCATGTCCAAGTTCGCCTTGTGCGTATTGTTCGGCATCCTATGCGCACCACTTGCCTGGTCCCAGACCACCGGTAGGATTGCGGGCCTGGTTATCGATGAAGGCGGGAAGCCGCTTCCAGGCGTTTTGGTTCGGGCCGAATCGTCGGCTCTCATCGGCAGCAATGAAGATGTCTCCCGTGAAAACGGTTCCTTCTTCTTTTTGAAATTGCCGCCGGGAATGTATACCCTGACGGCCACGGCTGACGGCTTGACCACCCAAAAGATCAAGGTCAAGGTTAGCCTCAGTGCAGTGGTGAGGCCCGTGTTCGTCATGTCTGACGCACCTGTTCAGGCACAGCTCACCGTGCGCGGCGGCGGTACCCCTCAGCTTGATAGCGAAGCCGTCATCAATCGCTTGGAGGCCGACTTCTTGAGTCTCTGGCCGTTTCCCCGCTACGGGGCGTTCGCGGCGGCTTTCGGCCCGGGTGTCACGTCTCAAGGCTCCGGCGGCTTGACCCTCTCGGGCGCCATTGCCGGCGCCAACACCTGGCTGGTTGACGGCGCCGATGCACGCGACGACAACCAGAACAATTTCTCCAGCTTCATTCTTATCGAAGATTCCATTCAAGAAACAGCAGTCCTGACTTCCGGTATTTCGGCGGAATACGGCCACTTCAGCGGCGGCGTCATCAACACCGTCACTAAATCGGGCGGCAATCGACTCGCGGGCAGCCTGCGTCTCCAGGTTACCAATCCCGCTTGGACCAGCCGCAATCCGTTGCAGCAGAACTTCGATTTCGAAGACGATATGAACGATCTGGTCAGCGCCACGCTGGGCGGGCCCATCATAAAGGATAAGCTGTGGTTTTTTTTCGCGGGCCAGGAGAATGAAAACTCGGGGACACCGCTCTCTTATGCCAATATTATCGACCTTTCGAGGGCACCGCCCTTCCTTGACCACTTCGATGTGGAACCGGAGGAAGTGACGCCCCGAGAACGCCAGATCGAAGACCGGTTCAGGTCTGTCAGCCGCTATCAATTGAAATTTACCGCGCAACCCGCTTCCAACCATCGCATCACCGCCACCTATATGGACCGCAAGGATTTCAGCAGGAACAATTCGTTTTTCGCCCTGGACGAGCGCGCCCTGTATGACGACAAGGTCGACCGCGAGCGTTTTTCCTTAACCTATGACGTGAAAATCAACGCCAACCTCAATCTGGAGTTTCAATACGGAAACCGGGAACGTGTTATTTTTGCCAAGCCCCTGCCGCCGCATCTCCAGGAACAAGTAGACGCCGGAACGGATATCCGAACCATCGGCACCGGCTGGACGGACCTGGGTTTCAGAACTTTCGGTAATGTTTCCCCCTTTACCGGCGGGGCGGACGATGAATCGTCCAACGACAACTGGCGTCTTAAGGGCAATTACTTCGCGGCAACCGACAGTTGGGGCGCACACAGTTTGGACTTCGGCATAGCGAGTACGGTAGACCGTAACCTCGTGGACAATACCGAAACCCCGAATGACTGGTACTTCATCAGCTTTTTCAGGCACGAGGGTGACCTGGTCGTTCCGATGTACTCGCCCGGGCAACGACCCGTTCCGCCCACTCAACTGGGTTTCTTTCCCGTATTGGAGGAATCCCGCACCAGTCGTTTTCGGGCGGATACCCTCTTCGTCAACGATACCTGGAGCCTGAATGACCGTTGGCAGTTCAACCTGGGCCTGCGTCTGGATCGTTATGAGGGTAAGGATCAATCCGGTGTGGTCACCGCGGACAACGACCTCCTGTCTCCAAGACTGAGCGCCCGTTATGACCTGTTCGGCGACGGCAGGCACGAAATCCTGGCCGGTTACGCGGTCTACGGGGAGCGCATTGCCGCGCTTGCAGATGACGCCTCGACAGCGGGCAATATCAGTCTTTATCGCATGTTCTACGGCGGACCGATTACAGAAGACCCGCTGGAAGTGGTTGCCTGGATCAATGAACAATACGGTGACGGTTTCTTCGAAGACCCGACCAGCTTTCCGGACTGGAGGGAACGCGCTCCCTGGTTCATCAGGAGCGATCCTTCTACGGACCTGGCTTTCGGTTTAGAAAACCCCGGCGGCGGCTACACGCCGTCCGAGTTGAAAACGCCTCGCGCCGATGAGTTTCGGCTTGGATATGCCTTGCGTTTCGGTGAACGCGGTTTCCTGCGCGCCGATTATATGCACCGCGAGTGGTCCGATTTCTACGTTCAGCACACCAATACCAATATCGGCGGCAACGAGGCGGGCACCAACGACTTGACTTTGATCAACAACGAGGACGAGGGTTATGAGAAGTCATACGACGCGGTTCAAAGTCAGTTCTCCTACAAATTGACCGATCACTGGCAGATCCACGCCAACTATACCTGGTCGCAAACCATCGGCAACGCCAACGGCGGCACGATTTTCGGCAATATCGGCGCGGAAACGGCGCTGACTCAATACCCCGAATTCAATAATTTCGAGAACCGGCTGCCCAGACGCTACCTACCGACCGATGTCCGTCATCGATTCAACGGTTTTGCAACCTGGACCACCGATTTCTCGGGCGGCAAAATGGACCTGATGCTGATCCAACGCTGGGAAAGCGGCAGCCCCGGCGATATCTTCCTGAGCATCGATTCGCAAAACTACGCCGACTACGGCATGCCCGACCCGGCTTCTACCGGCTACCTGAGCATTCCCTCCGCAACCTACTACCACCTGGGCCAGGTGCGCGGCGATACTACCCTTAGCACGGACCTGGGCTTCCGCTGGCTGAGAAATATCGGCCGGTTGGAATTCTTCGTGGAGGCCAACCTGCAGAACCTGTTCAATGCGTCGGATATCGGCGACGGCTCCAAGATCGACACATCCGTCTTTCTCACCGAAATGCCCTTCAATGTGTACACGGAAACGCCCCAGGAAGGCGTCCATTACACTCGGGGTGCTAATTTCGGGCAACCGCTCAACGCGGGCTCTTATCAGGGCGCCCGATCTTTCAGCCTGGATCTGGGCATTCGCTTCTAGATCGGGCCGCGAGAAAAACGTCGCTGAATACCATGAATTCAGTGCCGTCGGGAGAGATGATGACTGCTTTTGAACGCGAGGATATTGTAGTCAGTCAGCTGGTGAGCGGACACCGACTGACCATCCCCGTTTTTCGTTTTCGGGGAACCGGAAACGGCCCGCGGACCTATATCCAAGCCAATGTACACGGCGCCGAATTACAGGGCAATGCGGTCATTTATGCACTGATTCGCGGTCTTTCCCAATCCCCCGCACCGATCGGGGACATTGTCCTGGTTCCCCACGCCAACCCCTACGGCGGCAACCAGAAAATGGGCGATTACACCTACGGCCGTTTCGACCCGGTCTCCGGCAATAATTGGAACCGCCTGTATTGGCCGGTGACCTGTCGGGATGAAAACGACCGCCGGGACAAGTGCCAGGTGAATCTTGCCTCGTTTATCGCCGAGCACGGTCACCTGGCGGAGCAAGACTTCCATGCGGCGTTCAAAAGGGCCCTGGCCGAAGCGATCGAAGCCAGGAAGACAAAGGCGGCCTCGGAGGGTTTGGACTACGGGCGGCGTCTCTGTCTGACCTTACAAGGTCTGGCGGCGGGCGCCGATATCGTGCTGGATCTGCACACCGGACAAAATGCGACTCGATACCTCTACGCCCCTGAATATGCTGCCGAATCGGCCCGGCTGCTGGACATCCCCTTCCACCTGCTGATTCCCGACGAGTTCTCCGGCGCCATGGACGAATCCTGTTTCGCTCCCTGGTGGCATCTTCAAAAGGCGGCCGCCGCCAGGGGTCACCGAAACATTCCCGTTGAGGCCTTCACCCTGGAAATGGGCGGCCAGGAACGGATCGATTTGGAAGAAGCGGAACAAGATGCGCGCGGGATTTTGAACTATCTCCATCATAAGGGTGTCGTCAGCACAAACCCCGGCCCGCCCAGGCATCGAACCTTCCACTCGTGTCTGCTTAAGGACTTTCGTCAGGTGTATGCCCCCGTGGCCGGTTTAATGGACTACGCCGTACAACCCGGGCAATTCTTGAAAAAGGGGCAACCCATAGGGACCATTCTTTCTCTGGCATCCTTGCAACCCGGCGCTCCGGTAGACAGCGCCTTGACCACGGTACCCTCTCCCCATGACGGCGTTCCGTTGATTATTTTTTCCTCATCGGCTGTCAACCGCGACACCGATTTACTGACCATGATGACGAACATCACCACCTTCCAAGGTTAGTCGCGAGGGAAAACTTGCCCCGAAAGACCCTTTTGGCGTCTCGTTTGCGATTGTTATCAATGAGCACCGATTGCGCGGTACCATCGTCCGCGCTGTAGAATACATAAAGAATGCGTGCGCTGTTTTTCCCGGAATCACTATGAAACCTGAGCTCTCTTCACACATCCTTCAAGATATTGTGGAACGCGCCCTGGCTCTACCCGAGGGGCAACGCCCGGCTTTTCTCCAAGATGCGTGCGAGGGAGATGAATCCCTTTTCGAGCGGACCCGGAGCCTGTTGGGTTTCGGTGACGCCGATCCGGAGTGCGGCCCGGCCGACCGGGCGCCGGAAACCATCGGTCCCTACCGCATCGGTAGGGAAATCGGCCGCGGCGGCATGGGTTCTGTCTACCTGGCCGTCCATTCGGACGACGAGTTGGAGCGACCCGTAGCCGTGAAAATCCTCCGACGCGGCATGGATACGGACGAGTTGCTGCAACGTTTCTATGCCGAACGCGAAATTCTGGCGCGCCTGCATCATCCTCATATCGCCCAATTGATCAGCGGAGGAACGACGACATCCGGCCTGCCCTATTTCGTGATGGAGTACGTGGACGGCGAACCCATCCACCAATACTGCGATCGACGCAAACTGGGAACCGAAGCCAGAATTCGCTTGTTCCTCAAGGTCTGCGGCGCGGTTCAGTTTGCCCATCGTAATCTGGTCATTCACCGCGATATCAAACCCGGCAATATTCCGGTCGATACGCGGGGCAACCCCAAGTTGCTGGATTTCGGCATCGCCAAGGTGATTCATCCCGGGCATGAACGAACCCTGAACTACACCCGCACCGGAGCGCGCATGATGACTCCGGAATACGCGAGTCCCGAGCAGATCATGGGCGGAGACATCACCACCGCTGCCGACATCTACTCGCTGGGCGTGGTGTTGTATGAATTACTGACCGGACACCGCCCTCATGGTTCTGATCAATTGACGCCGGAAGCATGGCATCGGCAGTCGACGACCCAAACACCGCGTCCCAGTACTGTCATCGATCGCAGGGTGACGCGACACGGGACTGACGGAGGTAGGATTCACCTGACGCCCGAGGTTGTTTCGGCCGCACGCGGATGCGATCCAAGGAAGTTACGGCGCCAACTTCAAGGGGATTTGGACACCATCCTACTCACTGCCCTGCGCGGCAATCCGGAAGAACGGTACGCCTCACCGGAGCAACTGGCCGATGATCTGGGCCGTTACCTGGACGGTTATCCCATCATGGCGCGCCGCGATACCCTGTACCACCTGGGCCTACGGCTCTTTCGAATGCATCGGCGCCGCCTGTGGCTGCTCGTGGCGTCTGTCTTGCTCCTGCTTGCCGGCTGGGCCTACCATGGCCAGAGAGAACGGGTGCGACAACAACGAGAGCAACACGCAAATCTGCGCGACGTGTTTCTGGAAAACATCGCCGGCTTCGATCCCATGGAGGGCAAATTCGGTAAATCCGTGGAGGCGCGCACCTATCTGGACGATATCCTGAACGTTGCCGCCGCCCGCCTCGCCTACGACCCTGAAAGTCTTGCTGCCGTCTACAATACGACCGGTATGACATTCCTTAATCTGGGGGAACCCGACCGCGCCCTGAATGCCTTCGGCAAGGTGCTGAACCTGGGCGAAAGCGTTTTGGGCGATCATCTGGAAATTGCCCGCGCCAACAGTCATATCAGTGAAGTGCTGTACTGGCTGGGCGACACGGAAGGCGCGTTGCAATTCCAACAGAAAGCAATCGCCGTGCGTCGCCGAAAGCTGGGAAACAACCATGAAGATACAGCTCGATCCATGGCCGCTCTCTGTATGATCTACCTGGAACTGGGCAGCCTGGTGCAGTCGTTGCACTACCTGGAAGAATCGGAAACCATCTTATGCGCCCTGGAAGACCCCGACCCGGAATTACGAGTAGAGAACTTGATGCTTCGGGCCGGCATCAACTACCGTCATGGTCCGGTCAATCGACACGGCGTGCGCGAGTGTGCTTCCTGTGAAGACAGTTTGAACGAGGCATTGCAGGTTCACCGGCATGGCATCGGTAAGAACGACGGCACGCTGGTAGAGCTTCTGATCACCCAATGGGTGATTTTGAAGGAAAAGGGAAAGAGGGAACCGGCGGAAAAGGCGATCACTGAGGCGCGCACCATCATGGACACACTCGTAGACCTGGAACATCCCAGCCAGGCGGGTTTGTTGCGTAATCTCGGTAATTTCTATTACAATCACGCCGAGCATACCAAGGGCATCCAAATGCTGACCAGAAGCGTGGCCATTACCGCTCGTTACAAGGGTGAATACCATCCCGACATGCTGACGGCGTATGATACCCTGGGGCGTTATCTCAACAAACTGCGCCATTACTTGGAGGCGGCCGAATACTACGAAAAAACCCTGGCCATAGCCTTGAAAATGCCCTCCATCACCCCTTTGGAATTGGCGCGTATCTATGATCGCACCGGCCACAACTACACGGCGCTCGGTGAATATAAAAAAGCCGAAAAATTGATGCGGACTGCCCTGAACATCCGCACCCGGCAGATCGGTGCGGACAGCTATCCGGTCTCGCTTTCTCTGGTTCGCCTCACCAAGTTGTCGCTCGAGCGCGGGCGCTATGCGGAAGCGGAAGCCTCCGCGCTGGAAGCCGCGCGCTTGATTCTGGAATACGGACACTTCATGGAGCCGAACTATATCATTGCCAGAATGCAACAAGCAAAGGCGGTGATCTTTCAAAACCGTTTACAGGAGGGCGAGGCATTACTGGATGCTTTCGAAGCGGATCTGACTGAAGTGGAAGGCCCGGATTCGATTCACTTCATCTACAGTCGCCACATCAGAGCCTACCTGCTTATGAAACAAGGTCGGTACGGCGAAGCAATCGGTAAAAACAACCATGCTTTATGTCACCTTGCCGATATCACCAGGAAAGGAATCCCGCCGTTCCTGACGGATATCTACCTACACCAGGCAGAGCTATACCGAATGATCGGCCGGCAAAACCACGCCGACCACTTTGCTGAAGCGGCCGAGGATTTACGAATCAGTTATTGAAGGCTGTTAAGGCATGTCGAGCAACCGAAGGCAATCTCCCGTGATAGTCCCTCTACGCTCGATTGAACCGACCGGCGCGAGCCGATAGACCAATGTTTATTTCTTCTTTTTGTCGGACTTCTTGGCGTCCTTGTCCTTCGATTTTTTGACCTTGGATTCTTTTTTGCTCTTGGTCTTCGCGTCTTTCTTGGGTTTGGATTCCTTTTTGGCCTTGGCCTTCGCCTCTTTCTTGGGCTTGGATTTCTTTTCGGTCTTGGTCTTCTTTGTCATGTTGTCACCGCCTTTTGTCTTCTTCTTCTTGCCACCGACCTTATCTTTCTCAGGTTTGGATTTGGCGGCAGCTTTTTCCTTCTTCTTAGTCCTCGTCTTTTTTACTTTCTTTTGGGGAGCCTTTTCCTCGTCGGCCGCCGCTGCCGCGATTTCTTTCATAATGATTTCTTCAACCGAAGCTTCTTCGACAGACCGGGGTTCAGGTAGCTCATCAACGGCAACGATTTCTTCAACCGAGACCATTACCTCTGCGGGTTCGGGTTCCGGCTGAGGTTCAACAGCGGCCAGCAGTTCCCTGGCCGCTGCCTGGATTTTGGCCGTTACGGCTTCTTTGAAACCGGGAATCTTGTACATATCTTCGGCTTCGGCGGCTGCAATATCGGCCACGGTGCTAAAGCCGTGACGTTCCAAAATCTTGGCTTTGGCCGGTCCGATGCCGTTGATATCGATCAATTTGGGTTCGGTCATACGCATGCTCCATTGGGTGATTTTCTCTTGGCAACACGTGATCGCGGCAATCATAACACAATTCTAACATTTCTCAGTGGCGGACTTACTGAATTGGCCGGAAACACGAAGAGGATCGCTAGCTGTCTAAGACTAAACCCAAAGAGGAATCGTCACGTATACATCAGTGCTCGTGGGGAATTCGAGCAGGAGGTGATGCTGTGTTCGCACGCTTCGTCTATTTCGTCTTTATAGGTTGGTGGCTTGGTTTATTCATATCTATCGCCGGCTTGCTGCTTTGCTCTACCATCATCGGGCTGCCCTTGGGCACGATGCTTTTGAATCGACTGCCCACCTTTGTCTATATGCTGGAGCCGGGTGATGACTGCCCCATGGGCTACGATCATCGGCATATGCACGAAGAGGTGCCGTTTATCCTGCGCGTCATCTGGTTTTTTGTAATCGGTTGGGGATTGGGGTCGTTCCTGATTACCTTCGGTTATCTGGCCACGATTACCATCATAGGCATCCCCGTGGGGATTTGGATGTTGAACCGCGTGCCCCTGGCCATGACCCTCAGTCGTCACTATGACTGACGGAGTAATAAGATACCCGGCGCTTTTCCTTCAGCCTTTTTGATCGTGAATTTCGCTGTATTTATAGGAGCTGTATAAGCCTAAGGAGAACCAAAGGTGTATCTGGAGACCTGGAAGCTCTTGGATATCGCCCCGACCAGGGACAAAAGCCTGATCCACAAGGCTTACAATCGGCGTCGAAAAATCCTGGCCGGCGATGCTTTCGATTTGTCGCGCTTGTTGACAGCCTACGAGGAGGCCGTTCGCGCGGCCGATGATCCCAACCATCCACTACACCAACAGTCTCTGGAAGACGAAGTGCTTCGAGATGCCATGCTGCTGGAGGCTCAATTCGGCAACAAGGGTCCTTCCAAACTTCGGCGCAAGCTCTACGGCATCGGCCAGGCTGCCGGCATTTTGCTTTTGGCGGTGGTGATTATCGGCTATCGGTTCTATTTGAGAGGTATTCAACCGAGCGAGGATGAGCAATCGCCGCCTGTTCTGGTGCGGCCTAGTGAAGATGACTTCCTGCAACTGCCGCCCAATCTAAAGGTTCATCGCGGTTTGGTCTTCCAACGTCATGACTGGATCCAAAAGGGCCTGGATGCCGGGGGCGATCCCAACGCCAGGGTAGAAGGAAAATACCCGCTTCACATCGCGGTGGAGGAAAACAATCTCTACGGCGCTCGCCTGTTGCTGGACAGCGGCTGCGAGGTGAATATTGTCGACAAAAGAGGTAATACCGCCTTGTTCCGGGCCGTGGAGAATGCCAACCGGGTCATGGTGAAAATGCTGCTCAACTACGGCGCCGACCCCAACCTTAAGAACAGCCGCGGCAGCACCGCGCTGGATTTGGCCGGTCGTTATCAAGAAAAAGTACTGTACGAAATTCTCAAGGCGGGAACCTGAATAACCGACCGGTTTTTCCGAGTTTTGACGAATGAACTAATAGGGCCCGACTCCCGGGCGTGATAAAAACTCCCCCTGATGAATACTTGAATAACTTCCAGGAGGATCTATCATGAAAAAATCGAAGCCTTTTTTCGCCCACTATTTAGAAAAGGCCGGACCCAGAGTTCGGCGATGCACTGTTTCCGACCTTGACTGTTGGACCACCAAGTGGCCGTCCGATAGTGATGAAGCATCACTTTAAGGGCATCATATAATGTTGACGGCACGGAGAACGGCCCCGTGCCGTTCGTGGATCAGGCAAGGGTATAGGTCGCCTCACGCTGGCGTCCCTTGCGTTTTACTCTGCCCTCGGCCATCAGTTCTTTTATCCGCGCATTCCACGTGGATGAACTGATTTCCGAAGCAGAGACGATATCTGCTTTTCGCATCGGTCCGTTTGACTCTTCAAGAACTTTGAGGATACGATTGCGACTTTCCTCAGCCGGGATTCGCTTGGGGGTGTTGTCTACCACCGCACCCTTGTCATCGAATCGAAGTTCCAGCGCCGAAGCCCCCCTGGGACGCCGGATGGTTAATGCAATCTTTTCCTTTTGGGCGACATGCATGAAGTCACGGCGTACCGCGCTCGCGTTTTCACCCTCTTCCAAGTCCCAAAAGACACGTGCGTGCCTGGTGGCTGACCTGGCTTCTTTCAAAGTTTCGAGCAACATGTTGTAGTGCTCGCGGTCCATTGCCTTTATTTTCGGTTCTAGTCTTAGTTTACCCATGTACCGTCCTTAATGATTGAATTTGGGCATATATAGCATCCAAATCAAAAAATGATCAACTAAGTACTGTAACACAAAAATACCTTGATTTCTTCTCTTGTTTTTGTAGAAAAGTTTTTATGGGTCGCCGCTTTATTCCCCCTGAAGACTTATCAGTGGTTTCTTGAATAATTTCAGAAGCTTGTACCTATATGGACCCAGCTGAGCAGTTATTGAAGCCCCTTCCATGAATCGGCGTCAAACAGGTGTAGGTGCGTCAAGGCTTATTACCGTTAGGACTCGAAAAAAAACGATCGAGAGTAACCTCATGATGATTACGCAATGAAAAATACACCTGCCCTAGAGATGCCATTTCTTTTAAGCAGCCAGGCTTTACGACTGGTTTAGGGTTCATGAGCCTGCATTGAAAAAGATCCCGCCTCTTACAACGTTAAAACGCCTCCAAAAAAACGACAGAGTTATCAAGCGGCTCATTTTAAGGTTATTGCCGGGAAGGTCCTTAAAGAGCCGGTTTTTCTTTATCGCTGTCAACAAGAAATCGATTGCCGGGCTCGAAGGCTTTAACGCTGGAAAACCGATCAAGCACTTTCGTGCTTACTCCGTTCACACACATCGTCTCTACCTTAAAGGGCCCTGTATATGATGAAATTAATCTGGAGTGTATATGTTGAAAGTCGCGGGCGCAAACGGAAGAAAGAATCAATATCCCGGGCTATACAATCGTTCAACGCATTTGAACGATTCATAAGCGGGAGCCTGTTTAAAGTTTTGAAAAAAGGCCTGAAGCCGGCCATGTGCTAAAATAGCCGCTTTAAGCCGGGGAGGCATGTGATGGGCACGGGCATCAGAGAAAAGAAACTGGCGGAAACCCAGGTGACCATGTTGGCCGACTGGCAGGAAAAAGGCAAGGTAACCGGCGACTTGGACCCGCTCTACCTTATATATGGCGCTGACCGGTATGATTACCTTTACCTCGGCCTACCCCCAAATCACCCGCTTGATGACCGGCAAGGAACACAGCGACCCGTCCTTCCGCAAGCAATACGCCGAATCCCTCAGGCGCATCGCCGAACAACCGGCGCCTTGATCCCAATGCTTTCCCAGAGAGGGAACATTCAGGGCCGGAAAGCTCCCCAATTCAATTTCGCTCGCTGAATCGGTCGGCGCCGGTTAGGCAAGCCGGTGTTCGGGGTCGTGGCCTACCATGAAGGTAGTGGGGTTGCTGAAGATCTTGGCAATGTTCATGCCCTTGCGCATGGCGTCCAGGGTGACTCTGCCCGTCATCACGGCCAGCGCCATGGCCAGATAGGTTTTGAACTTGCCGCGGTTCTTGTAGCGAACCTCTAACGACCACTCCCACAGGCGGGCGTATTCCTTATAGAATTCCTCCAGCGGCAGGTTGGTGGGTAGTACCGAATGCACGATGTCGAACAGTTCCCAATCATCGGCCGTTACCTTGTCCTTGACCTCGTTCCACAGGTCCGTGCCCGGCAGCGGTGTCAGTACCGAGAAACCGCTGTTGTAGGTACCCATCTGGTCTACCCAATCCCGCAGGCGTGCGAAGTCCTCGTGGCCCCAGGCCGGGTCCACGATGAAGTTACAGGTGAAACCCACATCCAGGTCTTTCAAGATCTGAATGGCGCGTACATTATTGTCCGCGCTGTTGTTTTTATTGACCGATTTCAGGCCTTCATCGTCGATCTTCTCCAGTCCCATGAAAATAGCCAGGTTGCCGCACTCCTTCCACTCTTCGATCAGGTCGGGATGACGACAGATGATGTCGGTGCGAGTTTGGACCGTGAAGAACTTCTTGATGCCGGCTTCCTTGATGCGGCGCGCAATCTCGCGGCCGCGATGGACGTTCAGCCAGAAGATATCGTCGGTGATGAAGATGTTGGGCGCTTTGATGGTTGCCAACTCTTCAACCACGCGCTCCGGTGATTTCTCGCGGAACGATTTCTCGTGGAACTTCCATACCGAGCAGAAGTTGCAGCGGTAGGGACAACCCCGCGCGGTTTCCATCAGGGCTAACGGCCGGCGGAAGTTGATATAGTAGTGATCCGCGTATTCGTCGATCAGATGGCGGGCCGGCATGGGCAGGTCGTCCAACTCGGAGCGGCCCACCACGCCGCTGTTCAGGCGCTGGCCGTCAGGAGTATTGCGAACCACGCCGGGCGCCGATTCCAACTTGCCCTCGTCCAGGGCTTCCAGCAGGCGCGGCATCACTTCTTCGCCCTCGCCCACGGCCACGGCATCGATAGCCTCGTCTTTGAACCAGCCCGGATCGCGGGAGGCGTCGTGACCGCCTACCACCACATAGGTCCCCGGCATCTGTTGCTTGATTTCACGGGCAAGCTTGACGGTGCGGTTGCGCTCAGTGGTGAAGTTGCACTGCAAGCCGACCACTCTGGGCTCGAAATCGCGGCATTTCTTCATGCCTTCCTCGCGGCCGTCGATGCGCAGGTCGACGATCTTGCACTCATGTCCCGCCGGCTCCAATACTCCGGCAACACATTCCATTCCCAGGGGCTCGACAAAGGTGAGCATTTCCAAACCCAGGATTCCGCCGATCGGCGGTTTGACAAAAGCGACTTTCATGATACACCCTCCGGAGACAGCGACGAAACATCGATCTAAAGTTACGTATTTCAACAGGTACGCGCGCTCCTGTCAATCAAGATCGGTCGACGAAACTACCTTCTCATGAAAAACCCATTGCCGGAAAGCGTCGCTACCGCTAGAGTACAGGCATCGATACGGAGGGTTTATCGATGCATCGCTATCTATCGAAGGACGGTTGGTTAGCCGCCCTGGTCGCCGGTTCTGTCTCCGGCCTTTTATTGAACCTGGCCAACGAACCCTTCGGTATCGGCCTGCTGGGCCTGGTCGCCGTCATCCCCCTGTTGGGGCAGTTCGAAAACGGTTGGCGCCGACGATTGCTTGCCGGATGGCTTGCCGGTTTTCTTCTCCAAGCCTTCGGTTACCATTGGATCTTCCAAACCATTCGCGACTTCGGCGGCCAAAGCAATACCGTGAGCGCATTGGGGACCGTCGCCTTTCAGCTCTACCAGGGCTTGGATGTCGCGGTATGGCTTCTGCTTGCGCCCCTGCTGTGTCGTCATCTGCCCAAGCCGGGCCGACCCTTTGCCGCCGCGGCTACCTGGCTTTTGGTACAGGATCACCTGTTCCCCTATACCTTCCCTTGGGACTACGGCAATATCTTCGCCGGCGCATCGCCCCTTGGTGAAGCCGCCGCTTTCTGGGGAGCGACCGGATTAGGCTTCCTGGCTTTGAGCATCCAAGGCGTCGCTGTTTGGTACCCGCGTAAGCCCGCCGTCCTGACCTGCGCCGCGCTGCTTGTTGCTATGGCGTCCGGCATCGCGGCTCGTAGTACCGGCGCCGTGGAGACCTGGCGGGTGGGCGTCATCCAGCCCAATCTGATTGCTCGCGCTAAAAGCGCCCTTTATTCCACCGACTTCTTCAACGCCCATTTCGAGGCGTCCAAAGCATTCAGGGACAGGCAACTGGACCTGCTGGTCTGGCCCGAAACCGCCCTGCCCTTCGACCTCTCCGCCAACGAAGCCTATTACAAAAGGTTACAAAGTCTGACACGAATGCTGAATGCCCCGTTGGTCCTGGGCACCGTGGAAGTCCCGGAGCGAGGCAGTTATTACAATGCGATCTGGATGATCACCCCGGACGGCGAGCCGCCCCAGAAATACCGCAAGGAGAAACTGGTCGTCTTCAGCGAAGCCTTGCCCTGGTACGTTGGTTGGGTCAAACACTTCGGCGTGGCCATGGGCGGGTTTCTGGTCGGGCAGAACAACGAGGTGTTTCGCTGGAAGAACCGGGAAATGGTGCCGCTGGTCTGTTTCGAGGCCCTGTTCCCGGACTATGTCCGCAAACGCACCGGACACCTGATGCTGAACCTGACCAACGACGCCTGGTTCGGCGAAACCGCGGCCAGCAGCCAACACCTGCAACAAATCCAACTGCGCTCCGCGGAAACGGGCATGCCGTTGGTACGCGCCACCAATTCCGGGATCAGTTGTTGGGTGGACACCCGAGGCGCGGTTCGCGATGCGGGTGGTCTGTACGTACCGGAAACCCATGTCTTCGAGGTTCCCGTTCCCGTTGAAAAACCCCGGGTGACCAGCGTGTTCGGTGTATGGTCGATCAGAGTTGTCGGCATCTTTATACTCGGCTGGGGCATCCTGGCCGCGATACGCAACCGCTCCGGCCGGGACCAGGCGGAATGACCGCACTGTTGTCATAAGGTTATTGAGTTGAGTCGGTAGAGACGCGTTTTCAGTTGTCGTTGGTTGTTCCCGTAATTCCAGGATCAAAGAATCAGTTCTGATTCCTCGACCCGGAAAAGTCAGGAGCAAAGAATAAGGCCTGATTCTTCGACCCGGAAAAGTCAGGAGCAAAGAATCGGAACTGATTCTTTGCTCCCCTAAAAGTAATGTGAAAGAAATCAGCCTTCTTTTAGACTCGTCGCGAGGTTGTCGGGGGAGAGCAACCGACGGTTTAAGGAGAAAATGGAGACATCGGGGCCGCGCCGACGACCTTGCAAAGCAAAAACGGCATGGTTCGAGGGGGACGATCTTTGTTCCGATGAGAATACGTCCTTGTCGGGACGGGTATAACCTTCTCCCGGATTACAAATGTCGATATACCTCGGGGTCAAGGCTTCTTTTTTACAGGATATGTCGATGAACACCGGCGCCAATGGACGTATTCAAACCATTGACCAAACCTAAGTGCCTGTTAATAAAGATGAATTGCGATGAGCAGCGGAAATTTGTGCGAAATTTGCAATATGCAGACCATGCATTTTATGTAGCCGCGTGCGAGACGGCGACATGGTGCGGACCATGTCGCCGTAGATGATAGGCGTGAACTCAGGGGTTGCGACGGGAGCGGTCAGCTTTTTTCTTCAGGAAGTTGTCAAAGTCCAAATCCCCGCCGATTTCCTGAAGGGTAATGCCCTTGGCTGCCAAAGCATTCGCGATTTCTTTTTTGTAGTCTTGGAAGAAATGTTGGTATTCCTCCCGAGCTTGTTCTCTGCCTTCTTTACGTAGTTGATCCGCAATGGCCATCATGTTGCCTCCCGTCTCCTTTGAGAATGATTTTAGCGCAATTTGCTCTAAATCCGCTTTGTTTTCAAAGTGAACAACCCCGGGGGCCGACCGCCGGTTCGGGATTTCTCTCAAGAACCCCATTCATTACGTCGATCCCTTCATTAAGGGTCGTCTCTTCCATCGACCGGTTACCGGAACCATGCATCCCAGCACAAGGCAAGCGAGCCGTGACATCTAACAGCCGCGGCGATTGAGTGCCGCCGGTCCACGGTGCCCGTGACTGGACATGGGCGCCGGCATGTGGTTACCTGCCAATCGCGGCGGCCGGCGGTACTCACTGGCCTCGGGCTGTCCGTTCTACTAATCCGGGAAGCGCCACAGATACAGAATGACCACCAGTCCGATGACGGCTGTCATGATCTTCGCGATCAACAGCGGAATGACCAGGACAATGGCGAAACTGATGCTGATGACGATCATAACGCTCGCCGCAATTTTGGCATGGCGGGGGATGCGCCGTTCGTCGCGCCAGGCCCTCAGGTAAGGCCCCAGATGTTGGTGGTTCATCAGCCAATGGTAGAAGCGGGGGGAACCCCGCGCCCAGCAAGCCGCGGTGACCAGTAGAAAGGGCGTGGTGGGCAACACGGGCAGAATGACGCCGATAATCGCCAGGACCAGGAAGAAGAAACCCAGGCCCATGTAGATATACCGCATGGTCTTGGAGCGACTGAGGTGTAGGTCCTCACGAAAGTCGTCCCGTCTGAGCTTGTCTTCCATCCGCTCTCCCAAGCGACCCCGATCGGCGCGGCGTCGCGTCACTCGTTCTAACTTAATGAACGCATCGGCCGCGTGTTTGGAAGCATTCAATCTACTTTTAAATTGTAAACGGCCTCGTAGACACAACCCCGGGCATCGGCCTCCACGGGCACCAGGAAGATGGGGAACTTGCCCGTGGCCTCGCTCTCCAGTTCCCAAATCGCTTGTTCCAGTACCGGTTGCGGCGGGCCTTCAAAAGCCACCGAGAAACATTCCCAACCCTCGGGCGCGCTGTCTCGCTTTTGACACTCGGTCATTACCAGATCGATACCGCTGTCTTCCTCCAAGCTCAGATGGAAGGTGCGGTTGAGATGTTCGGCAAAAAATGCGTGGTTGTAGGTTTGCGGCATAATTCCTCCAAGGGTTGCGCGGTCTGGCGGCAGTATAGCAGAAGGGCGGGCGGAATGGCTGTTTGGTTTTCCTGATAGAACCGGGAGACGGCCCGGTCCATGAATAATCGTTGGCCGGCCGGGCGATCGGTGGCATAATTTTGCGTCGCCGGTGCTCGCTTTTCATATTTCCCGACGCGGGCCGGCGTCACCGGAGGGGACGAAACCAATGACCATCGACCGTTTCGAGGCGCAGCTCGCCGACGCGCTGACGGATCTACAACGTATCGATCGCTTTCGCGCGCTGGCCCCTCGCCAGGGCTTGGACCTGTCTTCCAACGATTACCTGGCTCTGGCCGAGCATCCGTATGTACGTGACGCCATGCGACAGGCGCTTGACGACGGAATCCCCCTCGGAGCGACCGGTTCCCGGCTGCTGCGCGGCAACACCTCCTATCACGAGGATCTGGAACATCGCCTGGCTGCCTTTCGCGGTACGGAAGCCGCCGTGATCTTCAACTCCGGTTATGTTGCCAACGTGGGTTTATTCGCCACCCTGGCCGGTCCCCAAGACACCATCTTTTCCGACGCTTTGATCCACGCCAGCATGATCGACGGCATCCGCACCTCCAAGGCGCAAAAGGTCATCTTCCCCCATAATGACCTGAATGCCCTGGAAAGCGCCCTGGCCGCGCACCAAGGCGGCGGCCGTCGGTTCATTGCCGTGGAAAGTCTCTACAGCATGGACGGCGATAAGGCGCCGCTGTCCGAACTGGCCGCTCTAGCCGAACGTTTCGACGCACTTCTGATTGTGGACGAGGCTCATGCCACCGGCGTCTTCGGACCCAACGGCTCCGGCTTGTGTCGTCAGGCAGGTATTCAACCCCTGGCCACCGTCCACACCGGCGGCAAGGCCTGGGGCGGGTACGGCGCCTTTATCGCCTGCTCCGACACGGTTAAGCAATTCCTGGTCAACCGTTGCCGCCATCTCATCTTCACCACCGCGCCGCCGCCCCTGCTGACCGTCCAGTGGCATGCCGTCCTGGATGTCATCGAGCGCGAGCCCCAACGCGCCGAACATGCCCTGGCCATGGCGCAACAGTTTCGCGAGGCTGTTCGGGATTACGCCGACACCGGCGCCTCCGAAAGCCAGATCGTGCCCGTGATTTGCGGATCGGACACACGCGCCCTGGAAGCCGCCGCTCAACTGCAAGCCGAGGGTTTCGACATTCGCGCCATTCGCCCGCCCACGGTCCCCAAGGGCAGCGCTCGGCTGCGGCTGGCCTTCAACGCCGGTCTGAAAAAAGCGGATGTCACTCGCCTGGCCGAGAGCTGTTGCCGTATCTTCGCCAAAAACTGAAGGAGTTGAGATGATCCCACGCGTCTTTGTTACCGGAACCGGCACCGATGTCGGCAAGACCCTGGTTTCAGGCATCCTGGCCAAGGTTTGGAGTGCGAGCTATTGGAAACCGGTACAGGCGGGCATCACGCCGACGACCGATAGCCGAACCGTCGCGGCTTGGATCGGCAGAAACCGCGTATTACGCGAGGCCCGCGTTCTGGAGCTTCCGGCATCGCCCAACCAGGCCGCGCAACGGGAGGGCGTCCGGCTGGACCTGGACGATTTCGAACTGCCGGACGTGGAAGGCCCCCTGGTTGTGGAGGGCGCCGGCGGGCTGATGGTGCCCATTAACGGAGAGCACATGATGATCGACCTGATCGCCAAACTCAAGCTGCCCGTGGCCCTGGTAGCCCACACCGGTCTGGGTACGCTGAACCATACCCTGCTCAGTATCGAGGCGTTGCGTTCGCGCGGCCTGGAAACGGTCGGCGTGGTGCTGAACGGCGATCTGCATCCCGAAAACCGGCGCGATATCGAACATTTCGGCAAGGTGCCGGTTTGGGGCAGATTACCGGTTCTGGAAACCGTGGACGTGAGTGACTTTTCGCCGATCTATGCATCCTGGAAGGTGACCTTTTGATCGATCACAGCTTCGACCGTGAGCATCTGTGGCATCCCTACACCTCGCTACGCAACCCGCTGCCCGCCTATCCGGTGGTTCGAGCCGAGGGCGTCCTGTTGGAACTGGAGGACGGGCGGCAATTGATCGACGGCATGGCCTCCTGGTGGTGTGCGATTCACGGTTATAACCGGCCCGAGTTGAACCGGGCGATGCATCGACAGATCGAGCGGATGTCTCATGTCATGTTCGGCGGCATTTGCCATCAACCGGCCGTCGATTTGGGGAAACGCCTGCTGGAACTGGCGCCGGATACCATGGAAAAAGTGTTCTTTGCCGACTCCGGTTCGGTTTCGGTCGAGGTGGCCCTGAAGATGGCGCTGCAATACTGGTACGCGAAGGGCGCCCCGCGATCCAAATTCCTGACTGTACGCAACGGCTATCACGGCGACACCTTCGGCGCCATGTCGGTATGCGATCCCGACGGCGGTATGCACGGCATGTTTCGCGGCTTCCTGCCGCAACACCTGTTCGCTCCCGCGCCGCCGCAAGGGTTCGACAAGCCCTGGGAAGAAAGCGATATCGAGCCGTTGAAAGTATTGCTGGACCGAAACGCGGAACAAATCGCCGCGGTCATCCTGGAGCCGATCGTCCAGGGCGCGGGCGGCATGCGCATCTATTCGCCTTATTATCTGAAACGCCTTCGCGAACTATGCGACCACCACAATGTGCTGCTGATCTTCGACGAAATCGCCACCGGGTTCGGTCGTACCGGTAAGATGTTTGCCCGCGATCACGCCGAGGTCACCCCGGACATCATGACCCTGGGCAAGGCTTTGACCGGCGGGACCATGACCCTGGCCGCGACCTTGTGCACGCAAAAGGTCAGCGACGGTATCGGCGCGGACGGTTCAGGGGTGCTGATGCACGGGCCTACCTTCATGGCCAATCCCCTGGCCTGCGCGGTAGCCTCGGCGAGTATCGACCTGTTGCGGTCTTCCGACTGGCAGACACGGCTTGCCGCAATCGAGACACAGCTGAAGGCCGAGTTAGCGCCTTGTCAAACGTCGCCTATGGTGGATGACGTCCGCGTGCTGGGCGCCGTGGGTGTGGTGGAACTGGCCGAACCGGCCGATGTTGCGGTCATGCAAAAGGTCTTCGTGGATCGCGGCGTTTGGATTCGTCCCTTCGGTAAACTGGTCTACATCATGCCGCCCTACATCATCGAACCGGATCAACTGAGTCAATTGACGGCCGCCATACGGGCTGTGGTCAACGCCTGAACGGTTATTGCTGATTTAAGCACCGCGTCCAGCGCTCTTGTGGATCGGCCACCGTTTTCCAATCGGGCGTGGAGGACCCACTCCCTGAAAAAGCCGCGCTCAAGTCGTGTCCATAACTCTGCAAGGCATCGATCAGCCGAATCATACGGGAGTAACAAGCCAGGAACCGATCAGCGGTTTCTTCCTGGTTCGGTTCCATATTGCCCTCTTTCTTGCGTCGCATCATCAGAGCCTTCATGCGTTCGGCATCTCCGCGGACGACCGGCAAATCTTCTGTCAATTTCCGCAGTTTACCGGCCGCGTTTTCATCGGGACTCCCTTTGGCCTCGAATCGATCCGCCAATTGCTTCAGGGTCACAATATGCCGGCCCAAGCGCGTACGGGTTTCTTCGGGATCCAAGGTTTGCTTTTTCGGCTCATTGCGGTCCAAACGCAATCGCTTGTTGGGTTTCAAGGTAATGCGCTGCAAACGGGGGTCGGTTTCGGTGACGAAGTGGTTCAGATAGTCCTGGCCTAAAAGACCCACGATGCCTTGGGAGTTGATTATGCCGATATTCTTGGAGACCACTTCGAGGTTGCGAACCACGGCGCCCTTCAGGGAGACTTCGTCAAGGATCATGACCGGGGAGGTTTGTACGCGGTTGCCCACGCCGACCAGATTCATGCTTCGACCCGTCGGTTCGGCCCGGACCCGAGACAACACGGCGGGCGACACCACGGTGACCTCGGCGCCCGTATCCAAAATGAAGTAGAAGGGACCTTGACCGTTGATGGAGGCATTCACGACGATACTGTTGCCGTCCTTGCGGTATTGGATGGTGACCGGTTTGCCGGGAACCGTTTTGCGCGCGCTGCCGGCAAAGGTATCATCGGTCAACACAATGGGCTTGCGCTTGGGCGGCCCCGCGCGATCGACCGTCGGCCGCGATTTCTTTTTCGCGGGCTTCGCCTTGGGCTTCGGCTTTACCGTTTCGCCCGCGGCAATGCGCTTTCGCTCAGCCTCAGTGCCCGTCCAATCGAACAGCGACTCGGGCAGGGACATCTTCTCGTCGCCGCGCCAGATAATCACGCGGTCGGCTTCTACTTTGTACTTGCTGCAACTGATCCTTTTCCCGTTGGTCAACACCAGGACGGTCTTGTCCTGAAGCAATAACAACAGAAGCATCACCAACATGGCCGCCTCCTTCTCCATCTCCCCACATCATGGTTTCCCGAGGGCCGTCTGTCCAGTTTTTTCTTGATCGGAAATGCTAGAATGTGACCGCGGGGGCAGCGAATGCAGCGGGAAATCACCGGATTTCACCAGGATGAGGAAGACCACTGGGTGGCCGACCTCAGTTGCGGACACACGCAGCACGTGCGTCATGACCCGCCCTGGCAGAATCGTCCCTGGGTGACCACCCGGCAGGGACGAAGCACCTACCTGGGCAGGTTGCTGCCGTGCAAGAAATGTCAGACCGGTGAAGCGTAAAGCCATGGCGAACCACTTCGACCCCAAACGCCTGCGTCTCACGGCGATCACCAATCGGCATCTGTGCGCGGATCTGCTGCAAACAACGGCGGCGTTGATCGAAGGAGGCGTCACCGCAATCATGCTACGCGAGAAGGATCTCTCCCCAAGAGATTTATTGAGCCTGGCGCTTCCCTTGCGCGAACTGTGCCGAACCAGGGGCGCCCTATTCCTGGTCAACGGCTCGGTAGAAGTTGCGATTGCGGCGGACGCGGACGGCGTCCACCTGGGCGGCGAGGCCCTGCCGTTGAAGGAAGCCCGCAAGGTCGGCGGCCCGAACCTGATCTACGGCGTATCCATCCACCAACGCTCGGAATTGAAGCCGGCCGTCGAGGACGGGGCCGATTACGCCTGCATTTCGCCGATCTACCCGCCGAACTCGAAAAAGAGTGCCGCGCCGCCGCTGGGCCTTGAACAATTGGCGGAAATAACGGCCGAAAGCCCCATCCCCCTGCTTGCTCTGGGCGGCATCACGCCCGATCGCGCCGAGGCATGCCTCGAAGCGGGCGCGGCCGGCATCGCCGCCGTCGGCGCACTATACGGCGCTTCGGACCCAAAAGCGGCCGCCTCATCTTTCAAAGCACGCATGCCATAGACCCGGCGCTATTTCTTACGAGCCATAGTCTCCAATATGCGCCGCATTTCCTGCTCGGGGACCGGTTCCGAAAAGTAGAAGCCCTGCATTTGCTCACAACGCAGGCCCTTGAGGATGCTTACCTGATCGCGGTTCTCAACGCCCTCCGCAATGACGTTCAAACCCAGGTAATGGCCCAAACCCACAATCGATGCGGCGATGTTGCGGTCCTTGGTGCTGCGCGCGATGTCGGTGATAAAGGAGCGGTCGATCTTCAGGGTGTTCAGCGGGAAGTGCTTCAGGTTACTGAGCGAGCTGTAACCGGTGCCGAAATCATCCAGCGACAGGTGAATCCCCAATTCGCGGATGCGCTCCATCAACATGGCAATACGATTGGTTTGATCCATCAGGGCGCTTTCGGTGATCTCCAGTTCAAGGCGATCCGCCGGGAAACCGGTTTCATCCAGGATATGGGTGATGCGATCCACCAAATTGTCCTGGCGGAACTGGTAGGGGCTCATGTTGACGGCAATGCGACCGAAGGGCAGGTTGTCCCGCATCCACGCTCTCGCGGTCAGGCAGGCCCGGCGTAGAACGATTTCGGAGATTTCCAGGATGAGCCCGGTCTCCTCGGCCAGGGGGATGAAGGCATCCGGGCCGACCAATCCCTCCCGGTCCGAGGGCTGCCAACGAACCAGGGCTTCCAAGCCGGTAAAGGCGCCGCTGCGAATATCGACCTTGGGCTGGTAATACACCAGGAACTCGTCGAGCTCCAGCGCCTTGCGCAGCCGTGTTTCCATCTCCAGGCGTTCCATGGCCTGACGGTTCAGTTCCTCCGAGAAAAAGCGGTAGGTGTTGCGGCCCTTGCTTTTGGCCAGGAACATGGCGGCATCGGCATTGCGCAGCAAATCCTTCGGGGTTTTGCCGTGATTGGGGAAAAGAGCGATACCGATGGAAGGCGTGATCACGATCTCATGGCCTTCCAGCCGGCACGGCTGCTTCAATTCGTCCATCAATTCGCCCGCCACCGCGCCGGCATGTTTCCTGGTGCCCACATTTTCCAACAGCACGCCGAATTCGTCGCCGCCCAATCGAGCCACCATGTGCTCCAGGGGGATGCTCCGGCGCAGGCGATGCCCGAAGGCAACCAACAGCCGGTCCCCGAAATGGTGGCCCAACGAGTCGTTGATGGTTTTGAAATGGTCCAGGTCAATGAGCAGCAAAGCGTGATTGCCCCTGCTGAAACCTCGTAGGGCGTGGTGCAGACGCTCCTTGAACAGCTTGCGATTGGCCAGGCCGGTCAGTACGTCGTAATTGGTGAGCTTTTGCAGCTGTTCCTTCTGCTGCTTGAATTGGGTGACATCTTCATAGGTCCCCAAAACGCCCATGACCTCGCCGCTCTCATCGATCAGTGGAATCTTGTTGGTTTTTACCTCGGCCTCGGTGCCGTCGGCTTGCCGTTGGGTTTCCTGGATATGCTTTTGGGCCTTGCCGGAGGTCATCACCTCGCGATCGCAAATGCGGTACCACTCGGATTCCTCCCGCTTCCAGGGCAGGTCGAAGTCGGTCAGGCCGATCAATTCCTCGGGGTTTTGGAAACCGGCGTCGCGGGCGAAGCGTTTGTTGCAACCCTGGTATACCGAATCAAGGTCCTTCCAGAAGATGGCCTGGGGAATATTGTCCATCACCAGTTGCAACATTCTTCGCGACCCGCGCAGGGTAGCGGTGCGTTCCTTGACCTCGTTCTCCAGGTTTTCCAACAGTTGCTTGTAGCCGGTGATCTCCACCACAGCGCCGGTTATCTCGTCGCCGGCCGCATCCAACTCCGAGGAGAAATTGACCCAGATCAAAGTATGGTCCAACCGCTGGACTTCCAACTCACGGCCCATGATCCGGCCCTCGTTGCGCAGGTCTTCCATGATGTCGCGGCGTTCCTCGGGGCGCACGTAGTGTCTCCGGGCGACGCATTCCGAGATGCATTGTTCCCGTGAGGAATAGCCTAAGAGCCGGGCGAAATAATCGTTGCAGTCGTTTATCCGGCCGGTGGACACACACGACTTGAACAGGCCCACATATACATTCATGAATAAATCACGGTAGCGATCGCCTTGATCTACGGGCATGGATACAGACATCGAATCCGTTGCCTGAGCGCGGCTTTCACCGGCCCCCTCGGTCGAGTGTTCCATGGGAACAAGCCCCTATCGTCTGATATTTTGTGTGACGCGATGAAGGAAATGGCTGCTCATACGCGATATTGAAGGGAGTAGGTAGGGTGAGCGATACTCGCGCATGAGTTATCACTTCATTTTACACCATTTCGAACCGGAGAAGAGTAGGTTTTGAGTAAGATCCAAGAATAGGGAAATTCTTATCCCGCATCAGTAAAGACGAGGTGAAATCTTGCGTACCAGGGTTTCTTTAGGCATCAGCCCGATAAATTTATCCACCAGCTTCCCATTGTCATAGAGGAAGAGAGCGGGAATGCTTTGCACCTGAAGCCGCGATGCGGTCATGGGATTGGCCTCGATATCCAGCTTGCAAACGGACAAACGGCCTTTGAATTCGGCCGCCATGGCGTCCAGGGTCGGCGCCAGAACGCGGCAGGGTTGACACCAGTCCGCCCAGCAATCCAAGAGTACCGGAATCGGGGCGCCCAGCACCTGGCTTTCAAAGCCGGGATCGTCGATGATGCGGACCTTACCGGTGAGTAGGGGCGCGGGGTCCAGGTCCGTTCGGCATTTTCCGCAACGCGCGCGGCGTACGTCGACGGGCACACGGTTTTTGGCGCTGCATTGCCGACAGCGCATGATGATTTTGTCTGTCACGTGAACCTCTTAGGGAATCAGGTTGCGCAGGGAATACACCGTAATACGCGATCGCTCGGCAAGCAACGCCTCGGGCAATTGGGCGATGGCCTTGGTTGCCTGACGATAGGTGTCGTAATCACCCCAGCAGGCCCAATAGCAATCGCGGCCATTATAGCGCTTCGGCAGCAGATACAACAGGTTCGATCCCCCGGCGTCCCGAATCGTGTTGCGCACGCTTTGTTCCTCGCAAATCAGGAACAGGGCAAGCGTGTACCGGTTCCTTTGACCTTGTTTTTCCCTTGCCCACACTTGCGCCGCACCGACGTAATCACCCGCGGTCAATAGGGCCGACGCGTTGCCGCCGGCCACGGGCTGCCGAGGTTCGGCAGCCGGCCTGTCGGACGTATTTGTCGAAGGCGCGGGTCTGGTTTCGGAAGGCGGTGTCACCGTTCGTTCCGGCGCACGCGACACATCCGAAAGATTCGCGCCCCCTGCCGGTGTCTTGGGCACCTTGGCCTTGGCGTAGGAAAGGTTCTCACCGGACGGCCTGCCGGTATTGGGATCCCAGCCCTCCGCAATGGGGCTGAAGAATTCTTTATCAGGATCGGGTTGCCGGGCCAGGGTCCTGGTTGCGGGTTGCGGGGTGGTTTTGGCGGCGATAGTTTCCGTTGGTTGCGAAGATTCGGCCGATTCAACCGGGTCCGAGGTCGGCTCGGGCTCCGCGGCGCCGGCGTCCTTCGGCGGATCGGTTTGAGCCGTGGTGGTTGCCTCCGCGGGCGGGTCTTCGGCGGGTTCTTCGGCCGGTTGCTGCTCCTGGTCCGCTTCCATAGCCGCCAGTTCTGACTCTACGTCGGGCGGGGGTTCAAACCCACCGGGCAGGTATTTGGCGATGAAACTCATGTCCGGCCTGTTGATGAACAGGTACCCGGCGAAGATGAAGAACAGGACCGTGGTCAAAACCAACAGGCGTTTGCGCCGTTCCTCATGGCTGAGCGGTTGTTTGGGCTCCTTCTCGGCGCCTAACTCGTCATCTTCGTCCTCGGGATCGGGCATGATGACGCCTTGCAGCTTGTCCTCGGGCTCGTCTTCGGGCTCTTCCATCTTGCTGAGTTCTTGCTCGAAGATTTGCGAGGACATAACGCCCAGATCGTCCAAACCCGCCTCGGTTTCTTCCTCGAACTCTTCTTCAGGTTCCTCCGCGAAGGGAGCGATGCCGTCGCCGGTATCCTCGAAAACCGATGCGGTATCGGGCTCCTCATCCTCTTCCGGTTCCTCCTCGTCCAGAAAGCCGGGCGCCGCATCGGCCAGGGCGTCTTTGGAGATTTCCATGGTGACATCCATGGAACCGGGATTGGGATCATCGACGATGCTTTTGGGCAGTTGGACCGTCTCCTCCATGGAAACCTCGCCCATCTGCGCCAGTTCGTCCGATTCGGCCATGGCCTCGCTTAACTCATTGATCACATCATCGGCGTCCGGTTCGGGAATCGGCTCGTCGTCTTCCTCCGCTTCCGCTTGTTCTTCCTCGGACCCGGTGAGGTCGGGCAGGGGATCCTCTTCCGGTGCGTCCTCGGGTTCCTTGAATTCCACGTAACCCAGCAGTTGCAAGGCGTAGAGGAACTTCAGCAGCAGGAAATCGTCGACATCTACCTCGAAGGCCATGTGGTTGAAGTCGGTTTCCCCGTCGATCAGGTTGAAGATCTCGGGCGCAAAGTCGCCGATCTCGATTTGGGAGAAATTGGGTTCGGCCTTTTCCTTTCGGTGCGCCACGAAGTTCAGATCGGCGCCGAACTGATTGGAAAGCCAGGCCTTGTCGGCGAAGTCCAAAATGGTCCGAAAGAAGGCGTCGGGGTACTTGGGCGGCAGGCTGACCACACCGCCCGGCAGTTCCTCTTCCTCGAAGGCAAAGGTGCCGCGCTCGCTGTGCATGACGTTGCTGAAGACCTGGTAGACCTGTTCCTTGCCGCCCTGAGCCAACTCCTGCTGAGTGATCAGGCCCATCTCGATCAGGTTGCGGCCGATGGAAACCTCTTCGTTGAAGTTGTCCTTCACGCCGTCATACTGGTCCTGGGTAAACTTGCCCTGGCCGATGAGAATCTGGGTCAGCTTCTCATTGGGGTCGTCGGTTGCGGCAAAAACCACCATGCCGTCTTTGATATAGAGCGTCTTGGTGTAACCGTCTACTTCGGCGGTCAGAGTACCGGTTTGTTTCCCTTCCCAAAGTGTGACCAACTCTCGATGCAGTTGATAATCTTGAAACGGTTCCGTCATAAAACCCCCGACCTGCCGCCGGTTTTACTTATCTTACTACGACTTTATCGACAAGCGGCATAATTCACTTAACTTACGGCAATCGAATCTTACCGGGAGGGTATGAACTCGATCCTTGGCAGAGGCGCGAACCATGATAAGATCTATAACAGACACCATAATTTCGATTCATCGATTCATGGGAGGAGATGATGTCCGACAAACGAGAACAGTGGGGTAGTTCCTTTGGATTTATTCTGGCCGCGGCGGGTTCTGCCGTGGGTTTAGGGAACTTGTGGCGTTTCCCCTACGTTGCATGGGAGAACAACGGCGGCGCCTGGGTACTGCTTTACCTGATCTGTATTGCCGCGGTGGGCCTGCCGGTCATGATGTGCGAAATCCTCATCGGCCGCACCGCTCAGAAAAGTACGGTGCCCGCCTTCGAAAAACTTGGGGGACCCTTATGGGGCGCGTTGGGTTGGTTGGGCGTTTCCTGCGGCGGCTTCATCCTGGCTTTTTACGCCGTCATCGCGGGTTGGTCCATTTCCTCGTTCGTCAATTGTATCGGTTGGAGTATCAACGGCTACCAGGACCAGGACTTCGCCGCCTTCACGGCCAACGGTCCGCTGCAGTTGGGCCTGTCCTTCCTCTTTTCGCTGATTACCGCCGTCATTGTTTATCGCGGCGTCTCGGGCGGCATTGAAAAAGCTACCCGTATCCTGATGCCGGTGTTGATCTTCATCCTGTTGCTACTGGTCGTGAACTCTTTCACCCTGGACGGCTTCGGCGAGGCGATCGCCTACCTGTTCGCCCCGCGCTTCAGCGGACTGAGCAAAATGGGCGTGCTGGAAGCACTGGGCCAGGCCTTCTTCACCCTTTCACTGGGCATGGGCGCCATGATTACCTACGGCTCCTATATGAGCCGCAAGGAATCCATCGGTAGGGCGGCCTTGTCCATTACGGCCCTGGATACCCTGATCGCCCTGATTGCGACCATCATCATGTTTACCATTCTGTTCACTTTCCCCCAGATCCAGGGACAGATCAGTGCCGATTCCGGCAACATGCTGTTCGTGGTGATTCCCAAGATGTTCTACACACAAATGCCGCTGGGGTCCATCCTGGCTCCTATCTTCTTCGTTCTGGTGGGTTTTGCCGCGCTGTCGTCTACCATCTCCATGCTGGAAGTGGTTACGGCGCTGCTGATCGATAAAATCGGCATTCCCCGTCACAAGGCCACTTTCGGCGCCGCCGTCGGCATTTATGCGGTCACCGTTCTGACCGCGCTGTCCCTGGGCGCGGTGCCCGCCCTTACCAATCTTCAGTTTGCCGGTAAAAACGGCCTCCTGGCCATTCTGGGCCACGTCACCTCCAACTGGGTGCTGCCGGTAGGCGGCTTCCTGATCTCGGTGTTCGTGGGTTGGGTCCTGGACCAGAAGCTGGTTTCGACCGAACTGGGCATGGATGAGCGGCCGGGTCTGTTCAAACTCTTCCAAATCGCGACCCGCATCGTAGCGCCCGCGATCATTCTGTACGTGGCCTACAGCCTGAACTTCGGCTGAACTCATAAGTCAGACCCGGCTGCCGTTCGAAAGGCTGTCAGGTTTCGAGTTCTTCTTGCGCTTATCAATTGAATAAACCGGCCCGAGCGGCCATAATGTAGGGCTCGGGCTTCGGCCCGTCGGACCTTTCATTCTTTTGAAAAATGCAGGAGCCATCCATGTCAAAAACCGTTAAAGTTGCCGTGACCGGCGCTGCCGGCCAAATCGGCTACAGCCTTCTGTTTCGCATTGCCTCGGGTCAGTTGTTCGGGCCCGACACCAAAGTGGTCCTCAGCCTGCTGGAAATCCCCCCTGCCATGAAAGCCCTCGAGGGCGTCGCCATGGAATTGGACGACTGCGCGTTCGAGACGCTGGCCGGAATCGAAATGAATTCGGACGCGGCCGCCGGTTTCGACGGCGTAAACTGGGTCATCTTCGTCGGCGCCAGACCCCGCGGGCCGGGCATGGAACGCAACGACCTGATCTCCTCAAACGGGCCTATCTTCACGGGCCAGGGCAAGGCACTGGAAAACGCGGCCGATGACATGCGCGCCGTGGTTGTGGGCAATCCCTGCAATACCAACTGCCTGATTGCCGCAAGCAACGCACCCGGCATTCCCATGGAGCGTTTCTCGGCCATGACTATGCTGGACCAGAACCGCGCCCGCACCCAACTGGCCACAAAAGCCGGCGTCCCCGTGGAAGCGGTGAAGAACATGACCATCTGGGGCAACCATTCGTCGACCCAATACCCCGACTTCTACAACGCCACCATCAACGGCAAACCCGTACCCGAGGTCATCACCGATCACGCGTGGTTGAATGACGCCTTCATTCCCACCGTACAAAAACGCGGTGCGGCCATCATCGCGGCTCGCGGCGCCTCTTCCGCCGCTTCCGCTGCCAACGCCGCCATCGACCACATCAAACACTTCATCACGCCTACCGAAGCGGGCAACTGGTTCTCAGCGGCCATACTGTCCGACGGTTCCTACGGCGTTGACAAGGGCATCTACTTCAGCTACCCGCTGGTCAGCAAGGGCGACGGCAACTACGAAATCGTCCAGGGGCTGGAGCACAACGACTTCGCCGCGGAAAAACTGAAAGCGACCAACGACGAACTGTTGGCAGAGCGCGACGTGGTCAAAGACCTGCTTTCCTAACCTGTTTCCCAAACCATGGGAGCCGGGCGACGGCTCCCGTGTTCCGGGAGTTTCCGTGAAGATTATCGATATTTCCCCGGTCATCTCGCCGCGATCCGCTGTCTTCCCCGGCGATCAGCCCTTCCGGCGCGAAGTCGCCCTGGATTTCAAGCAGGGCCACAACCTGGTCTTGTCATCGATGACCACTACGGTCCACGTGGGCGCTCACGCCGATGCGCCCTCCCACTATCACCCGGAGGGCCGCGATATCGCCTCCCGCGATCTGTCGCGCTACCTGGGACCCTGCCAGGTCATCCGGCCCAAAAACCTGGCCCCCGATGCCCGCATCTACCCGCACCATATCGAGGAAATACCTGTCGAAACCCCGCGCATCCTGTTCGCCACCGACTCCTTCCCCGACCCGGACCGCTGGCAGGACGAGTTCAACTCGCTGTCCCCGGATTTGGTCGACTACCTGGCCGATGCCGGCGTGGTCCTGGTTGGCATCGACACGCCGTCGGTAGATCCCTCCGACAGCAAACCCCTGGAATCGCACCGCCGAATCTATGACCGCGACCTGGCCGTATTGGAAGGCATCGTCCTGACGGACGTACCGGAGGGCATCTACTTCCTGAGCGCCCTACCCCTGCGCATCGAAGAAGCCGACGCCTCCCCGGTCCGCGCTGTCTTGATCCCTACGACCGATCTTGCCGTCAAGAGCTGAGAAACCGAAGCCGGATAAGGCCACTTCACGGGAGATCACGGGGGTTGGTGACTTGGCGTGAGCATCTCGTCGGTGCATCTCTTCGGGGCATCCTCCGGTTGGGTAGTTTGGCCGGCAATTGACGCGTCAGGTTCGGGAGGCGGCAACCCCGGCTCTGTCTCCGCTTTGTTTGTTTCGTCATCCGGTTCGGGCGGGGTCTCCATCGGTAGAGGGTCATCGTCTATCCTTGCGGAGGGCGTATCCCATTCCGGTTTTATTTCACTACGGCTCGGCGGCGGGTCTTGACTTGAGTTTTGTTCCAGGTCACCGCTGAAGACGAAGCCATAGCGGCGCATGACTTCTCGCCGACGGGACGGACTGAGGCTCCGCAAAGCGAAGCGCAGGTAGGCGTAGACATCTCCTCTCAGTTCGTCCACCCGATCTCGTGCGGCCTTCAGGTCGGTCAGGGCGGCCTGATGAACCAGGTTGGCGCGATCCACTCCCTGACAGGAGGCTTCCGCATCGGCCAGGGCTGTTTCAATGACGGCAATCTTGGGTAGATCCATGGCCGGATAACCCCTGGCCACGGCCACCGCTTCCGCTTTGATCATGGTCCCTGCGTATTTCAGCCAATCCCGCTTGTAGCGGGCGGTCAGGAACTTACCCGATGTATCCAAACCGTAGATTTTGAAGATCTCGGAGGAATGATCCAGCACCAGGGCCCGCGCCTTCAACATCCGCCAGAACGACCGACACCATTTGGCGAGTTCGGCCAGGTTTGCATCGCACGCGAGGACCTGCTGATGACGTGTGCTCAACGCCTGGATCTTAGCTGCAAGCGCCGCCGGAAAAGCGCTTCCCAAGGCGAGGCCTCGGTTGACCAGGCTTTCGGGCAACAAACCCGCACCGAAATCCCCGCTCAGTCGAGCGGTCTTCAGCATGCGGTCCAACCACGCCTCGCGGAGGGTATCGCTTCTCATGTCCAACAAGCGCATGATTCACTCCTTTTTATTCCTTGCGCGACGGCCTTTCCTCCGCGCCTTGAATGGATCTTAATGCTCTCATAGGATCATTTCCATATAGGATATATTCTTTTCGATTGAACATATATTTGAATAGGTAGGATGTAAATGTGGGACGAGGAAAACCGCCGGCATTGCTCGCCCTCGCTTGTCCGGGCGCGCAGAGTTGGGACTGATTCCTCGATTCTGCAAAACCGGGCGCGAGGAATTGCGAGTGATTTTTTGCTTCTGAAAGTCGGGACGTTAAAAATCAATCGTGATTCTTTACGTCCCGACTTTCAGGAACGAGGAATCAGTGGTGATTCTTTGCTTCCGGTGATACGGAATGGGAAATAGTAGCTTAGCTGAAGAGCTTGTTGCCGTCGCTGTACATGATGCCCGCGGCTTCCAACCGGGCGGCCTGTACGTCCGTGAAACCGGTTTCACTATAGAAGGCAAAGGTCGTCGGGCGCGGCAGCCTTTCGCGCAGTTGTTCACATTTGGCGATGAATGCCTCGATCATGGCCAACCCCGACAGGTTTTCCACATGTTTGATCTCCATGATCAGATCGCTGCCGTTTGTATCTTCCGCTTCAGCATAAAGGTCTGCTTCCAGACTGTGCTCCTGGTCCACATGCCATTTACGCTTGCCGATCCCGGCGAACGGGCCGAGCTCAAAACCCTCCGGCACGCCGTGGAAGGCATTTGCCGCCGGCGTTCGCTTTTGGCCCAGGAACAAGACGCGGTTGAGGATGCGGTACTCGGCGTTGACCCCTTTGTAATAGGCAACCGCACCTTTGACTTGCTTGAGTTGCCGGTAGAGATCGCCCTCGATGTTCTGAATGGGGACCTGATCGATTTCCTGCTGATATTTCTTGCGGATCACCATGGCGAAGATCGGATCGCCCAGTCCTTGATAAACATAATTAGAGCGACCTCCCGCGATGATATCGGCCTTGACCAGTTTGTGTAGCTTTTTCTCCAGATCATAGTCGTCCATATCCAGATTCAAATCATCGAGGATCTCTTTGCGGGTGCGTTCGTTCTCGCCGTGGTGGGCCAGATAGAGCACGATTTTTTTAGCATTCTTGTCGTTGATGCGTGTAAAAGCGTGCTCCAGATATTCCATCCACATCGCGTAGATGTTGCCCTTTTCACCGGTTTCAAATTGAAGAATCTCGCGAATGTCGTCCTTGGACGTGAGGTCCTTGCGTGGGCATTGGCTTCTGAAGGTCCGGGCGATATAGTAGGGGTCCCGGTGACAGGCTTCGACCATATAAGCGGCCGTTTCGTCGCTGACCTCTCGCCGCAGGACCGTGGAATAATTGTAAACGGCGGCAAAGGCTTCATCGGTGGTCAACGGCTCCAGGTAATAGTGGTCGTAGCGGCCCACCATGCGGTTGACAATCTTGGAGAGCCAACCGATATAACTGCCGGTAATGATTTGGGGGGAAACCTTGCTGGAGCCGGTGCGCTGGTAGAAGGAGCCCAATTTGGCCAGGACCTTTTGGTCGTCATTGACATAGGCGCGATCTTCGAGATATTGGAACTCGTCGATGATTTGGATGATGCGCTCATCCTTGAGGGATGAAATGGTATGGCCCGATTCGCGGGCCAACTCCCAGGCAAGCTCCGAATTTTGTTTGGCAACATACGCCTGCATATCTTCAACTTTTCGCAACAAGATAGGATCGTCCACTGTTTCTTTTTCCAGCCGGTCTAGAGAGAGCACTTCTCGAATCAGTGCGGGATCGCGTCTTTTAAAACCCAGGTACTGGCTGATCAGGGCGGTAAATAGACGAACGGAAAATTGGAGTCGCGTGGTGGGTCCCTCGTCGATGCGAATATAGAAGGGGATGATTTTGGGATCGTTTTGGGTGTAGAGGATATTGAAGAGGCGTTGCACCAGCGCGGTTTTACCCCGCCGCTTGCGGGCGAGAATGACGTGGGACTGGCTCAGCTTCCGCTTGGCTTCCACGGCCCAGTTCAGAAAATAGGCAAGATCTTCATGGCGGCCGGTGAACAGTTCCGGTATGCCGATTTCTTCTTCAAGTGCCTCTTCGGGAATATCCCAGGTCGTCATGGCGCCACCTCATCCGAATTCTACAACGTACCGGCCCGTTCACCAAGTCCCCACTTGTGAATTCCACCTGTCGCGCATAGGTAGCACCATCGTGAGATGAACCTGGCAAGGCACATAATTTCAGTGGCTTGAAATTCAACAACGAACCACTCTCAATCTACATAAAACTCGTGATAGGCCTCTTCTATTCGGTCGATGATCGGTTGTTTGTTTCGGTATAGGGGATGATCCCGATCCGCTTCTTCCTCCAGGAATTTGGGGATGGCTGTCATCAGCGGGCCGTATTTAGCTTGCAGGTTCTTTCTTCGAGCGCCCTTCACTTTGTCCAATCGGCACGCGTTGTCCATGAAATCGGCGCATTTGATCATGGCGGCGTCCGGGTTGGCTCTGAAAAGGTCCATTACGTGTTCTTGATACCACTTGTTTTTCAGTGCCTTATCGTTATTTAGTCGCTCTTTCTCCGCGTTGTTCAACTCGGGATTGGTAACGCCCTGCACCAGGTCGCGAATTCGCTTCCCGAAACGTCTTTCAAGAGCCGCGAAGACGGTTTCACGATCGCTTTTTCGATCCTCGGGTCCCTCGGGTTCGAGAATGTCCAGGAGCTCACCCGCCCGGTCCTCGACGCTGTCATGTAACAGGGCGGCGATAATCAGATCGACATCTTCAGTGCCATAGACCTCGATAACATTGCCGGCGACCCGCATGACATGATCGATATAGGGACCTCCGGGCCGATCCTTCTGGCCGAGGTGTATCTGGAACATCAGTTCTAACGTTTCGGAGACTTGATCGCCTCTGGCTCCGAAATCCGGTAGACGGGATAACAGTTTCGCTTCAAGCTCTTTGGAGCGTGCATAGCGCTGTCGCAGCAGATCTTCGAGCATGATGACCTTCCTGGTTGGAATGAGCTTTCAAGATCATTTTAGCCTAAAATTGCCCGAAGGTCGGAGGTTGTTATTGAGCCGGGAAATCTTTCTCATCCCAAGGAAGTGCACGCAGGATGCGTGCGCGTCCAGGGTTTTCGCCTCGCCTCGCCCGGAGGGCGATTCTCGGCTTGCCTGTACTCAGGGTGTTTGCGCGCTAGGTGCCCCCGGGTTGGCCCGGGGGCTTTTTCTTTGGTTAATCCAGCGGGATTGGGCAGGGTAGGACCTTCCAGATGTCCCTGGCGTATTCCAGGATGGTTCGGTCTGAGCTGAATTTGCCCGAGGCCGCTACGTTTAGGATGGCTCGGCGGGTCCATTCTTCCCGGTCCCGGTAGACGCGGTCGATTTCGTTGTGGGCTTCCGCGTAGGCCGGCAGGTCCGCCAGCAGCAGGTAGCGGTCGCCGCCTTCCAGCAGGTTGCGGCGGATGGGTTCGTAGATGCCCGGTTCGCGCGGGTTGAAGTAGTTGTCGAAGATCAGGTCCAGCGCTTCGCGCAGTTCGTCGTGCCCGCGGTAGCAGGCTACCGGGTTGTGCGCCAGTTCTGCCGCTTCTTCCGAGTTCAGGCCGAAGATGAACATGTTCTCCTTACCCACTTCTTCCGCCATCTCGATGTTGGCGCCGTCCATGGTGCCCACCGTCAGCGCACCGTTGAGCATGAACTTCATGTTGCCCGTACCCGAGGCTTCCGTTCCTGCCGTGGAGATCTGTTCCGAGACGTCCGTGGCCGGGATCATCTTTTCGGCCAGGGTGACCCGGTAATTGGGCAGGAAGTAGACGCGCAGTTTTTGGTTGACGGTTTCGTCGTGGTTGATGCGTTGGCTGATGTCGTTGATCAGTTTGATGATCAACTTGGCCATGTCGTAACCCGGCGCCGCCTTGGCCCCGAACAGGAAGACACGCGGCGGCACGTCCATATCCGGGTTATTGCGCAGGCGGCAGTAGCGCATGACGATGTGAATCGCGTTCATCAGCTGGCGTTTGTACTCGTGCAGGCGTTTGATGTGCACGTCGAAGACGGCGTGTGGATCGGCCTGGAAACCCCATTTCTTTTCCATGTAATCGGCCAGGTCGACTTTGGTCTGATGCTTGACCAGGCGGAACTTCTCGCGAAAGGCCGGATCGTCGGCATAGGGTTCCAATTTGCGCAGGTGGGTCAGCTCCGTGATCCAACTGTCGCCGATGGTTTCGGTGATCAGTTTGGACAAGCCGGGGTTGGCGTGCAGCAGCCAGCGCCGCTGCGTGATGCCGTTGGTCTTGGCGTTGAAGCGTTCCGGGTAAAGGTCGGCGAAGTCCGGCACCACGCGTTCCTTCAGCAGGTCGGTATGGATTCGGGCCACGCCGTTGGTTGAGTGCGATCCGATGATCGACAGGTGGCCCATGCGTATCTGCTTGGGGAAACCCTCCTCGATAATGCTCATGCGGGCCACCCGCGACATGTCCTCGGGGTATTTGGTCAGCACGGTGTCAATGAATTCCTGGTTGATGTCGAAGATGATCTGCAGGTGACGCGGCAGAACATGGGCCATCATGTCCATGGGCCACCTTTCCAGGGCTTCGGGCATGAGCGTGTGGTTGGTATAAGCCAGGGTCCTCGTGGTCAGGTCCCAAGCGGTCTTCCAGGGTATGCCCTCCTCGTCGATCAGCAGGCGCATCATTTCCGGCACCGCCAGGGACGGGTGGGTGTCGTTCAGCTGAATGGCCACGTAGTCGGGCAGTTCGCGCCATTCGAATCCGCTGTTCTTGAAGCGGCTGAAGATGTCCTGCAAGGAACAGGAGACGAAGAGGTACTGTTGGCGCAGGCGCAGTTCCTTACCCTGGTAGTGGTTGTCGTTGGGATAAAGCACCTTGGTCAGGTTCTCGGCGCGCACCTTGTGTTCCACGGCCTGGATGTAGTCGCCCTTATTGAAGTCTTCGAAGTCAAAGTCCTCGGCGGCGTGGGCGCTCCACAGGCGCAGGGTGTTGACGGTATTGCCGCCGTAG
Organism: Acidobacteriota bacterium; assembly: GCA_030066195.1. Taxonomy (GTDB): domain Bacteria; phylum Acidobacteriota; class Holophagae; order Acanthopleuribacterales; family Acanthopleuribacteraceae; genus JASJCB01. Next base: position 20,845 of record JASJCB010000008.1, on the reverse strand, counting down.
CCCACGATGGGGATATCGTAGGGTTGGCCCATGACGCGTTGCGCGTCGACCCAGTTGTGACGGGCGACCCCGTTGTCCATCCAGGATTCCAGACGTCCGCCCATGTGAACCGTGTAATAGCGGAAGGTTCGTTGGATCTCCCAGGGGTTGCCGAACCTCAACCAGTCATCGGGATGTTCGATCTGTCTGCCGTCCTGGAAGACCTGACGGAAGATGCCGTAGTTGTAGCGGATGCCGTAACCCATGGCCGGAATTTCCAGGGTGGCCATGGAGTCGATGAAACAAGCGGCCAGGCGGCCTAAACCACCGTTGCCCAGGCCCATGTCCATCTCTACTTCTTCCAGGTCGCCGTAGTCCAGGCCCAGTTCCTCGCAGGCCTTGCGCACCTCGTCGTCGATGCCCAGGTTCAGTACGTTGTTGCCCAATACGCGTCCCATGAGGAATTCAAGGGAAAGGTAGTAGACGCGCTTGGCTTTCTGCTCGTGGTGGGTCTGCTGGGTTTTGATCCAGCGGTCGATCAGGCGGTCACGGATGGTATAGGCGAGGGCAAAGTAATTGTGGTGTTGGCTGGTGCTGTACTGGTCACGACCCAGCGTGAAGTTCAAATGGTCCTCGAAATCCTTTTTAATGGATGCCACGTCCAAGCCGCGGCGCACCGTCAAGTGATGGTCCTGATGTCCAATCATGTTGCTTACCTCAAAAGTTATTCGGCGATCCGGGCCGAAAGGCAACCGGTGGAAACCGGGTTTGTGCAAGCCCGGAACCGGTCACGAAATGCTCCATGGGCGGAGACAAAAAGTGCCGCGAGCCCAAAGGCCCGCGGCGCTTGGAGATTGAATGGTCAATGGTTGCAGCCGATTACCCGGCCGTGAATTCGTCGGCCAGGTCCAGCAGGGTCTGTCCCTGCTCCTGACTGATAAATCCGGATTGGACGAAGCGGTTCACGTTGTAGCGGAAGTAGAACATGTAACCGCCGTCGCCGGTTGCCTGGAACAGGTCCAGCAGGCGTTTCAGATGAAAACCCATGGCAGGGGTCAGGTCACCGGCGGCCACGTACTCATCGATGGTGGAATTCAGCAATTCCAGCGGGGTGGGAGCCACGCTTTCGTTGAAGACCGCCACGGTTCGGGCCGGGATGGTGAAGACGCCGCTACGGTCGTAGCTCGCCGCGCGCACCACGTCGTCGGTGCCGTTGACCTGGATGGGATGCAGGTCGAACTTGCGTTTCTGCAGGGCTTCGCCGCTCAGGGTTTGGGCTTCGTCGTTAGCGTTGACGATGACCATGACGCCGATGTAGTTGGGATCGAGGTCGGCGCCCGCGGTGTCATCCACGTGCATGGCGATGAGACCGGGAATCTGGTCCGCGCCCGTGTTCATGAAGCTGACGCGTTCCTTGATGTCGTCACCGGTGCGCAGGCGGAACAGCGGACTGCTGTAGCGAATCTGCAGCAGTTCGCGGAAGAGCGCGTTGGTGCGGACGATGTGCTCGTTGCCGGGAACCAGGTCGGGGTTGGCCAGCAGCGGACCCATCAGGAACCAGTTGCTTTCGTTCTTCTCGGCAACGGGCAGGCCCACGCCGAAGTTATTGGTGTTGTAGGTCCAGTCCAGACGGTTGAACCAGTCGCCGGAGTTGAAGCTGTCGCGATCCAACGATTTGGAGCGCAGGATATCGCTGCCCGCGTGGAAGAAGGGAATGCCCTGACCAAGCATCACGGTGCCCAGGCCCACGATCTGCATGCGCACGCGGTCGTCCATGGTGGTGGCAAGCGGCGCGCCGTAGACGTTGATGTCGTAAAGGGTCTGGTTGTCGTGCTTGGAGATGTAGGTAATCACTTCCTGCGGATCTTGCGTGTAACCGGCGGGTTGACCGTTGTAGTCCACCTGGTTGCCGGTGACGGTAGCGCCCGTGCGGTCGGTGAACTCGAAATCGAACAGGTTGCCGGCCATACCCACGCGGATCTGGTCGGTTTGCAACAGCAGGCCGGCCATCTGGTCGCCCTGGCCCTCGTAGCTGTTGGGATCGTAGTAGAGACCATTGGCGAAGCCCTGGTTCTGCAAAGCCGCACCGTCGTCGAAGGGACCGCCGCCGCGAACCGCGTCGCGCAGGCGATCGGAGAAGGTGCCGATACCCAGGCCGCCCACATTCAACTGCGTGGCGTTGCGACCGCGCAAACCGTTTTCAACCTCGCCGAAGTTCCAACCCTCGCCGTAGATGTAGATCTTGGAACCGTCGACGCCGTCGTTCTCCACGGTCAGGCTGTTGAGCGCATTACGCACACCCTGCATGTTGGTGAACATGTGGTGACCCATCAGGTCGAAGCGGAAGGCGTCGACCTTGTAAGCCCTGGCCCACAGGATCAGGCTGTCGATCATCAGCTTTTCCATCATCAGGTGTTCGGTGGCGGTGTTGTCGCAGCAGGTGCTGCGCTCTACCGTACCCACGTCGTTCAGGCGGTGGTAGTAGCCGGGGACCACTTTATCCAGTACCGACTTGTCGTTCTGGCCGCTGGCGTTGGTGTGGTTGTAGACCACGTCCATGACCACGCGCATGCCGCGATTGTTGATCGACTGGACCATCTCGCGGAACTCCATGGTGCGGGTTGCGCCCTCGGGATTCGAGGAGTAGCTGCCCTCGGGCACGTTGTAGTGGAAGGGATCGTAACCCCAGTTAAAGCCGTCCGCGTCGCCGTTGGCGGCGATGGTTGCCTGTTGTTGGTCGCTGTCGGGCGCAAATCCCGCGAGCACGGTGGGATCGGGCTCGATGCGCTCGTCCTTGTTCTCGTTGATGGTGGCGATGTCGAAGACCGGCAACAGGTGCAGGTGCGTCAACCCCGCGTCGGCCAGGGCTTGAATGTGAGCGAGGCCGTTGCTGTTATCCAACGTGAAGGCCTTGTACAAGCCGCGGTAGTCGGCCGGAACCGATTCGTCGTAGATTGAGAAGTCGCGCACGTGCATCTCGTAGATGGAGATGTCCTCGGGCGCATCAAGGGCGGGCTTGGCCAGCGTATCCCAACCCTCGGGCTTGTGATCGTTCAGGTCCATGATCAGGCTGCGCTGACTGTTGGACGACAGGCCGATGGAGTAGGGATCGGTGACGATGTTGTTTTCCACATTACCGGTGGAAGGCACGTAGACTTCTACCTCGTACAGGTAGTACTTGCCTTTCCAATCGGCCTGGCCGCTGACCTTCCAGACGCCGTTTTCAGCGGTCATGGGAAAGGTTTCGCTGCCGCGCACGTTCGCGTCGTCGAAAACATGGAAGGTGACGTTTTTGGCCGTGGGCGCCCACAGCGCGAAGGAGGGCGCACCCTCGTTCCAGGTGATGCCCAGGTCGTTGCCGCCGTAGTAGTACATGGCGTCCAGCACACCGGGGATTTGGATGCTGGTGGCGTTGCGGCTGTTACCGTCGGCGTCGATCGCGCTGATCGCGATCTGGCCTTTGAGGATTTCGGGAACCATGGCCATGTCGGCTTCACTGATGGTGAGCGCGGGCGAACCCAACAGGTGCGGGAACTTGGCGATGGTGCGGATGTCCATTCCGGCCGGGTTCAGTTCCAGAGTGATGAACTGGCCGCCGGTGATGCCCGCATCGGTGGCTTCCAAGCCGCCCGTGGGGCTGTAGTAGAGGCGATACTCCAGGTCGGCGTTGTTGGCCGCCTTCCAGACCAGGGTATTCGTGTTGACCCAAAACGCGCGCCACTCGGCCAGGTTGCCTTTATCGACCCCGCCGACAGCGGGAACGGGCAGCATGAAGGGGGCTTCGATATCGGCGCCCTGAGGCTGCCAGACCTCGTAGCCGTCCGCGCTGAAGATCAACGCCTGGTCGGGACCCGGGTCCTTGTCGTCACCCTTGTGAATGATGAAGTTCAGCAGTTCCGCCTCGTCGGTGACCGGAATGTTGTAGTAGACGCCGAAGGTATCGGTGCCGGCAGCGCGTACAGGGGCGGGCCAGTCTGTGGGCGCGGCGGCGCCGGTCCAGGTGTGGACGCCCCAGAAGTTGGCGAAGTCGTCGCTTTCAAAGTCGCCGTAGTCGCCCTCGGGGCGGTGGTAGTGAAGCACCACGCGGCGTTCCGCACCGGCGCGGCTGGTGTAGACGCGTGCGTCCTGCTCGGCCAGCCAAATGGCGCCCGCTTCGCCCGCGATGAACTCGCGATCGCCGCCGGGCTCCCGGTTACCGCCGGGCGCCGTGTCATCGCCGCCCGGGGTGTGCAGGATGAACTTGACCGGCTTGGTGTAGACATCGGGGTCGTCGGTGTTCAGCGGGATGTTCCAGTAGGCGCCGAAATCATCCACGCCGTCGGCCGCGCGGGGAGCGAACCAGTCGGTTTCGGCGTCGGGGTGAATGGCGTTGTTACCGCCGTCGGACCACAGGTGCAGGCCCCAGTAGTTTTCCGTGCCCACGCCGTAGTTACCGTCGGGACGGTGGTAGCGAATGGTCACGTAACCGTTGACTTCCGCCTCGGAGCGGTAGAGGTTACCGTCGTCGCCCACCAGGAAGATCTCGGGTCCGCGCGCCAGTGAGAACCTGCGGTCGTCATCGGTGCCGTCCTTCACATCGCCCCGGTGGACGATGAAGTTGATGTCACCGGAACTGCCGGACAGTTCCACGAAGGCAAAGCGGCCGTAGCCGGTTTCACCGATGAAGGGCACGGGTGCGGTCCATTCGGTGGGATTGGCCACGGAGGAACCCCACAGGTGCAGGCCCCAGAAGTCGTTGTAGTCGCCGGTGGTATGATCGCCGTAATCACCGTCTGCCCTTTTGTAGTGAATGATGGCGTATTTGGCGGTCAGTTCCTGGCCGGGTTCCACACCGGTGATGCCGCTGTCGATGGTCAGCATCCTGGTTTCGGCGTTGTAGGTGAAATCTACCTTCTGACCGTTGGAGGGCACGTAGAAGGGAATGTTGGCGCCGCCGGGCTCGCCGTTCTCGCCGTAGTTTTCATTCCAGCTCTCGTTGATCGCCACCTTGGTTTCGTACAAGCCCTGGGGCAGCGCGGTGGTGGACATGGTGTAGATGCCGTCGCCGTCGATGTCTTGCAGCCAGGACCGCAAGCAACCCGGATCCCAGTCACCGTTGCAGCCCACGTACTTCTGGTAGCTGCCGGGCAGGGTGGCGATGGTCGAGGAAACATTGTCGGTCACCCATTTCGTGATGGGGTTGTAGTAGAACTTGACGGTGGTCTCCTCGGCCAGGCTGAAGGCGATGTTGGCGCCGCCGGGTTGACCGTTCTGACCGTAGTTCTCGTCGAAGCTGCCGTCGATAGCTACCTTGTATTCATAGTCGCCGGCGGGGATGGTCCACTGACCTTGCATGATGCCGTCTTCCTCGTCAAAGGTAAGCTGGGTGTTTTCACAGGCGGGGTCCCAATCGGAGCCGCAGCCCAGTTCATCCTGGAAGGAGCCGGCAATGGTAGCCGTGCTGTCTTCGTTGACCACGACGGCTTCAGTGGTAATGGTCAGGAGTTTGGTGTCGTAGCTGAAGGAGAAGGTCACCTGGTCGCCGTCGTTGACGGTGAAGGCGATGTTGTCGCCGTCGGCCTCGCCGCCGGCGCCGTAGTTCTCGTTCCAGGATTCGTCGATGGCGACCTTGCCTTCATAAGCGCCGGGCGGAAGGGCGGTGGTGACGAAGGTGTAGATGCCGTCGCCGTCCACGTCTTGCAGCCAGGAGCGCAGGCAACTGGGGTCCCAGTCGTCGCCGCAACCCAGTTCGGACTGGAAGTTACCGGGCGCGATGGCGATGACGGAGGTAACGTTGTCGGTGACCCAGTGGGTCTTGTGGTCGTAGTAGAACTTGACCAGTTGATCGTTGGGGTTGTCCAGGATGATGTTGTCGCCGCCGGGTTCGGCGCCGATGCCGTAGTTTTCGTCCCAGGACATATTGATGGCGGCCTTGTACTCGTATTGACCGGCCGGGATGGAAAAGGTGCCCTGCCAGACGTCGTCGAACGCGTCATAGGTCAATTGGGCAACTTCGCAATCGGGTTGCCAATCGTCGGGGCAACCGATTTCGCTGTTGAAGCTGCCGGGGACACTGACCGCGTCTTGAGCTGACGCGTAACCGGTCAAAAGTGCTAGCGCGAATAGGATCGGGACAAGCCGTTGACGGCTTGGATGATATGCAAACATGTGTGTTCCTCCATAAATAGCGTGGTCCTCATGTCCCTTGAATCATCCCGAAAGGCATGCGGCTGAAACCGCTGAAGACCACGAGTCCTCCAAATCATTCCTCTTTTAAGTGTTAAGTGCGCCCCGTTTTCCTCGCGACGGTTCCGGTGCGTCGCACGGCCCTTGACGGGACGGACATCCAGTGGTGCGGGAGCGGCTGCAGGCCGATGATGTGGGGCCGGGGCGCCGGAGAGCGAAGCCGCACCCCCGCCTGTAATCGGCGGCAGCATCAGTTGTTTTTCTATAAAACGACGAACCCGCATGGTCTGTAGATCCTTATGTGGCAATCAGTGACAGGCTTCACCGGTTTTCCGCAACGCGGAGAGACCGGCCACGGCGGGACCGTAGACCTCGTTCATCCAGCGGTTGGCGGCCAGGCCGCGAGGCCATTTGCGACCGGTGCTGAACTCCAGCCAGGAGTGGTAGCGAAACAGATCGCGCAGCAGCAGACGGCTGTTGTTGTCTCGGGTTTCCAGGCCGGTCAGCAGGTGCAACATCAGGCGGTTGTCGCTGTTGCAGTGGCTGACGCTACCCAGCAGCAACAAGCCGAAAGGATTGTCTTCCACGTCCTTCAGTTGTTGTTGATACGCCTCGGGCAGGCTGCCGAGCGTGGTGACACGAGTGCTCATCTGGATGGAGCCGGATTCCACGAACAGGCGGGTGCGGTGGATACGGTCCCAGATGCGGCGATAACCGCTGATGACCTCACTCGCGAAGAGTTCGGGGTTCAGCGGGTTGCGGCGACCGTGGTTGGCGGCGCGTACGATGCGAGCCAGGTTGACCCGAGCCGCGTGCAGATCCGCCTCGCGTTGTTCCTCGCTGATCTCGGCCGACAGTTCGCCGTGGCAGGGGTCGCCCAACATGGCGCTGTTGTTGTCCTTGCGGATCAGCGGGGCCGCCAGGGTACCGCATCCCCAATGGAAACCGGCCAGGTGCATATGGGCCAGCAACATGGAAAGGTCTTCCGCCAACGGTTGCGGATTGCCTTCACCGGTCAGCGCGTCTTCCAAGGGTACGGCGTCCTCCGGCCATTCGGTGACCAGTAGGGCCGTGTCGTCTTCCTGATCGACCACGCCCAGCGATGCAACTGACGGCAAACCGAATGTCCGCAGGGCGTTCAGCCGCTCCTCGGCACGGGTCGCATCGGCCGTGTTCAACCTTCTCAGGACGTAACGGTGGTTCTCATTGCGTACCAACCACGCGCCTTCGCCCAGATCGGCCACTAATCTATCCGGCCATTGCTCCGGTGATTGGTCCCAGGGTAGATCCAAGTCTCTTAAACGATCACAATGCATTATCGCTCTCCTCTTCAGTTGGAACCATGGATGGATCATGGAATGGAATCGGTTCCCCTTGCTTATTCATGGGTGGCCCGCCATGGCGGCCCGTCTCGACGGTCAGTTGCCTGAGGGCTTCCTTGGTCTTTATGCTGATTTGGTCCCGGCTGAAGCGCCAATGCCAGTTGCCCTTGGGGTTGCCGGGAAGGTTCATTCTTGCTTCCGAGCCCAGGCCCAGAAGATCTTGCAGGGGGGTTAGCGCGGTGTCGGATGTGCTGCGCCAGGCGGTTTGGATAAAATCCCAATGAATCTCGCTGCCGTCGGTGATGACGTGATCCAGTACATTCATCCGGGTATCCTCGTCCAACTTGGCAAACCAGCCGGCCGTGGTGTCGTTGTCGTGGGTTCCGGTGTAGCAAACGGTGTTGGCGGGGAATTTTTCGGGTAGATCCTTCTCCTCCAACTCCTCTCGGTAAATACACAGGATGAACTGCAAGACCTTCATGCCCGGCAGTTCGAATTGGTCGCGTAGGGCTTCCACGGGGGGAGTGATGACGCCCAAATCCTCCGCCACGATGGGCAGAGTCTCGAAGTCTTTCCTGAAAGCCTCGAACAGAGCCTCATTGGGGCCCGGCACCCATTTACCCTTGATGGCGGTTTCCTCGTGCGCGGGGATCTCCCAATAAGCTTCGAAGCCTCGGAAATGGTCGATGCGAACCAGGTCCACAAGTTCCACGGTCCGGCCCAGACGACGGCGCCACCAGGCGAAATCGTCCGCTGTCATCTTGTCCCAGCGATAGAGGGGGTTGCCCCAACGCTGGCCTGTCTCGCTGAAGTAGTCGGGCGGCACACCGGCGATGACGGTGCAGTGACCCTTCTCGTCCAGGTAGAAGAGATCGGGCCGCGCCCAGGTGTCGGCGGAGTCGTGGGCCACGAAGATGGGAATATCGCCCATCACCGTGACCTTGTTTTCTCCGCAATAGGCCATGAGTTCGCGCCACTGATGGTTGAAAAGGAACTGCAAAACGCGAACGGCGTCCATGCGGGCGGCGAATTGGTCGCGCGCCGCGGCCAGGGCCGTTTCCTCACGGTCGCGCAGTTCCGGCTTCCACTCGGTCCATGGGCGGCCCCGGTGGTGTTCTTTCAGTGCGACGAACAAGGCGTAATCGTCCAGCCAATCGGCGTTGGCTTTGCAGAATGAAGCATGGGCTTCTTGAAGGCCGGCCGAAGCGCGTTCGGCGAATGCATCGGCCACGCGGTTCAGCACGCGATTCCGCGCCTCGATGACGGGGCCGAAGGCCACGTGGTCGGCGGGGAATTGCGGGAAATCTTTCAAGTCGTCTTCCTCCAACAGGCCCGCATCCTTCAGGTCGTCGAAGGAGATCAGCAGGTGATTGCCCGCGAAGGTAGAGAGGGACTGATAGGGCGAGTCGCCGTAGGAGGTCGGTCCCAGCGGCAGCACCTGCCAGAGGTGCTGGCCCATCTCGGCCAGGTCGTCCACGAAATCGCGGGCCGCGGGGCCGATTTCACCGATGCCGTAAGGGCCGGGCAGGCTGGTGGGGTGCAGCACGATGCCGCTTGTTCTGCGTGTCATTCGACTTGCTCCTGTAGAGGCGCCAGGGTAAACACATAGATCGAACGCGGCTCCGCTTGGAACGGGCGACCCGCGATCTGGTTGAGGGTTCCCTTGGGACGCATGGGGTTGGTGGTATCCAAAATACACTGCCAGACGTAGGGGGATGCCCCCTCGGGCGTGCGGAACATCTGCTCGTGTTCGGCCGCGTTGAATACGATCAGCAGGGTATCCTCGTCCTCGGCCGGCAGCACGCCGGGCAGACCCGGGGGCGTATCGCCGGAGACCAGCATGCCCATGCAGCGATTGGCGGTGTTTTCCCAGTGGACGGCTTCCATGTCGGTACCGTCGGGCGAGACCCACTGTAGATCCTTGAAGCCGGTGGTCGGCGATGTCTCTCGCCCGTGGGGGTACCAGGGCCGACGCAGCACCGGGAAGCGTTTGCGTAAGCGGATCAGGCGTTTGACGAATTCTTTGAAGTCCCGATCCTCCGGCGGCAGGTTCTTCCACTGCAGCCAGCCGATATCATTATCCTGGCAGTATGCATTGTTGTTGCCCTGCTGGGTGCGGCCGATCTCGTCACCGGCTTGCAGCATGGGCGTACCCTGGGCCAGGAAGATGGTGGTGATCATGTTGCGGCGCTGTAGTTGGCGCAGTGCTTTGATGTCCTTATCGGCCGTGGGCCCTTCCTCGCCGTAATTGAAGGAGAAGGGCTCGCCGTGGCCGTCCTGGTTGTTTTCACCGTTGGCGTGGTTGTGGCGCTGGTTGTAGGAAACCAGGTCGCGCAGGGTGAAGCCGTCGTGGGAGGACACGTAGTTAATACCCGCCCAGGTGCGCCGTCCCTTGCCCTCGAACAGGTCGCTGGAGCCGTGCAGACGCTTGGCAAGTTCGGGCATCATGCCCATGTCGCCCCGCCAGAACCGGCGAACCGCGTCGCGGGTGCGGTCGTTCCACTCGGTCCAGCCTTGCGGGAAGTTACCCAGTTGATAACCGTTCTCGCCCACATCCCAGGGTTCCGCGATCAATTTCACCCGCGACAACACCGGGTCCTGGCGGATCGCATCGAAGAAGCCGGCGCGCGGATCGAAATGCCCGGGGTTGCGGCCCAGGGACGGGGCCAGGTCGAAGCGGAAACCGTCCACGTGCATTTTGGTGACCCAATAGCGCAGGCTGTCCATCACCATCTGCAGGACGCGGGGTTGATTGACGTCCAGGGAGTTGCCGCAGCCGCTGTCATTGAGGTAGTAGCGCTTGTTCTCCGGCAGCAGACGATAGTAGGACAGGTTGTCGATACCACGCCAGGAGAGCGTGGGTCCCATGTGGTCCCCCTCGGCAGTGTGATTGTAAACTACATCCAATATGACTTCGATTCCCGCGTCGTGCAAGCGCAGGACCATGGTTTTGAAATCGTAGATCCCGGCCGCGGTCATGTAGCGCTGCTGCGGCGCAAACAAGCTGACGGGTTGATATCCCCAGTAATTGCGCAGGCCCCGATCTTCCAGGAAGCGGTCGTCTGCAAAGGCAAACACCGGCATCAGCTCGACGGTGGTCACGCCCAGATTCTTCAGGTAATCGATCGTGCTGGGATGGGCCAGGCCGCCGAACGTGCCGCGCAAGGGCTTGGGCAACTGCTCGCGGTGTTTGGTAAAGCCGACCACGTGCAGTTCGTAGATGATTGTGTCGGACCAGGGCACCAGGTGCGGTTTTTCGACCCCCCAACTGAAGGCTTCGTCTACCACCACGCACTTGGGCATGGCGAAGGCATTGTCGCGACGGTCGAAGCTCAGGTCCGCCCGCGGGCTGTTGATGATGTAGCCGTAATGGGCATCGGTCCACTTGATGGTGCCGTGCAGACGTTTGGCGTAGGGATCCAGCAACAGTTTGTTGGCGTTGAAGCGGTGGCCGGCCTCGGGACAATAGGGACCGTGCACTCGGTAGCCGTAAAGCTGACCGGGCCGAGCCTCGGGTACGTATCCGTGCCACACCTGGTCGGTGCAGACGGGCAGGGTGACGCGGTCGACTTCCTTACGGCCCTTGCGATCGAACAGGCACAACTCCACGCGCTCGGCATGGGCCGAGAACAAGGCGAAGTTGACCCCGCGACCATTCCAGACGGCGCCCAGGGGGAAGGGCACGCCGGGTTGAACCGAAAAGGAATCTGCAGTCATCCGGTGTACTCCAGGAAAAGGGTTGCCAGCGGCGGCAAGGTCAGGACGAGCGATTGGGCATACTCATCCGCGGGCACGTCTTCGGTGCGCACGCCCTCGCCGTTATGCACATTGCTGCCGCCGTAGACCTCCAGGTCCGTGTTGATGCGTTCCGCCCAGAAGCCGGCGTTGGGCACGCCCAGGCGGTGGTTCTCGCGAATAACCGGGGTCAGGTTGGTCACGCACAGCACCGGCTTGCGGCCGTTGCGGGCGAAGCGCAACCAGGCGTAATAGGACTCCTCTTCCTCGTTGACCTTGATCCACTGGAAACCCTCGGGCTCACAGTCCAACTGGTGCAGGGCCGGCGTTTCGCGGTAGAAGAAGTTGAGGTCGCGAACCAGAGTTTGTACGCCGTGATGGAATCGGTTTTGGGTGAGGTGCCAGTCCAGGCTGATCTCGTGGTTCCACTCCCGCTCCTGGGCGAACTCGCCGCCCATGAACAATAATTTCTTGCCCGGGTGGCCCCACATGAAACCGTAGTAGGCGCGCAGGTTGGCGAAGCGGCGCCAGCTGTCGCCCGGCATGCGGGTGAGCAGGGAGCCCTTCATATGCACCACCTCGTCGTGACTCAGCGGCAGCATGAAGTTCTCGTTGAAGGCGTAGACCATGCCGAAGGTCATCTTGTGATGGTGGTGCCTGCGATAGATGGGGTCCAGCTTCATGTACTCGAGCGTGTCGTGCATCCAGCCCATGTTCCACTTGAAGTTGAAACCCAGGCCGCCCTTGGAGGTGGGACGGCTGACCCCGGGCCAGGCGGTAGACTCTTCCGCGATGGTGATCGCGCCGTCGAAGTCGCCGACCAGTTCGTTGAGGCGACGCAGCAGGTCGATAGCTTCCAGGTTGGTATTACCGCCGTGTTGGTTGGGAACCCATTCACCGTCCTGGCGGCTGTAGTCCAGGTAGAGCATACTGGCTACCGCATCCACGCGCAGGCCGTCGATATGGTAGCGGTCCAGCCAGAACAGGGCGTTGTTGATCAGGAAATTGGACACCTCGGTGCGGCCGAAGTTATAGATGTAGGTGGTCCAGTCGGGATGAAAGCCCTGGCGCGGGTCGGCGTGCTCGTAAAGGGAGGTGCCGTCGAAGTTGGACAGGCCGTGATCGTCGGTGGGAAAATGGCCGGGCACCCAGTCCATGAAAATGCCGATGCCGTTCTTGTGGCATTGCTCCACCAGGTATTTGAAATCGGCGGGCGTGCCGTAGCGGCGGGTGGGCGCGAACAGGCCCAAGGGTTGGTAACCCCAGGAGCCGTAATAGGGGTGTTCGTGCACGGGCATCACCTGGAGGTGGGTAAAGCCCATGTCCTGCAAGTAGGGCACCAGTTGCTCGGCCAACTCGCGGTAGGTGAGGAAGCGGTTACCTTCCTCGGGGACGCGGCGCCAACTGCCCAGGTGCACCTCGTAGACGGAGATGGGCGCGTCGAGTGCGTTTTTGGCGGCGCGGCTCTTCATCCAGTTCTTATCGGCCCATTTGAAGCTGTCGATGTCGGCCACCTCGGAGACGGTGCGCGGCGGGCATTCGTGCGCAAATCCCATGGGATCCGACTTGAGGGCCATCAGGTTGCCCTTGCGATCCTTGATTTCGTACATGTAGTGATCGCCTTCCACCAGGTCCGGGATGAAGATTTCCCATACGGAGGCCTTGTGGCGCAGGCGCATGACGTGCCGTCGACCGTCCCAGTTATTGAAGTCGCCCACCACGGAAACCCGGCTGGCGTTGGGCGCCCAAACGGCAAAGAGGACGCCGGGGATGCCGCCGAGCTTGCAACAGTGCGCGCCCATGCGGTCGTAGAGGCGGTAGTTGGCGCCCTCGGCGAAATGTTGACTGTCCTTTTTGGTCCAGACCTCGCCGAAGCTGTAGGGATCTTCCATGTAGAGTTCATCGTTTTCCAGAACCACGCGTAGCTTATAGCCGAAGCGCTTTTTGCGACGACCCATCTGCCCGGCGAAAAAACCCTCGGGCAGCAGGCGCTCCAGGGAGGCGATGTGCTTGTGACTGTGCCGGTCGACCACGTCGACTTCCAGGGCGTCGGGGAAGAAGACACGCACCACCAGGCCTCCCCCGCTGTCGTGCATGCCCAATACGGAGAAGGGGTCGCCGTAATCGCCGCGGGTAATGGCCTTCATAATTTCCACGTTGGTGTCGTACTTCATATCGTTCCTTTATCCTTTCATAGAGGGCTTGGGGGTGACCGGCTTGGCTTTCAGGCCGGCTTTGGCGCGTTCCATATCGGCCGCGGCGGCAGGACCGCGCCGCAGGGCCACGCCGATTTGCAAGACATCGATCAACAGCAGGTGCACAATGCGCGAGGTCATGGGCGTTTGGATCTCGCTTTCCTCGGGTACATCCGCCGGCAGCACCACGGTGGCCTTCTGGGCCAGAGGCGATTGATTGCGGGTAATGGCAATCACGTTTGCCCCGGCCTTCAGGGCCATGTCCACGCTATGCAGCAGGTCTACATTGCTGCCGGAATTGGAAATGGCCACTACAGCCGCGTTCTTCTTCAAGATGGAGGCGGCCATGCACTGCACATGGGGATCGCGATAGGCGTTACAGGGAATGCCCAGGCGGAAGAACTTGTTCTGGGCGTCGTCAGCTACGATGCCGGAGGCGCCGAGACCGTAAAACTCGATCTTGGAAGCCTCGGCCAGCAGATCGATGGCCGTTTCGATGCGCACGTCGCGCAGGCTGCCCTTGACGCGTAGCAAAGTGGAGATGGTGCGGTCGAAGATCTTGGCGGCAAGGTCGGAAGCCGGGTCTTGCAGACGCACATCGTGATGGACATAGGGGATGACGCGCGCCAGGTCGCCCACGAGCCTAATCTTGAGATCCTGAAAGCCGCTGCAGCCGACACCGCGACAAAAACGAAGCACGGTGGGTTCGCTGACACCGGCTTTGGCGGCCACGTCGGCCAGGCTCATGTTGGTGATCATATTGGGCCGAGCCAGGACAAGGTCGGCCACCTTCTTCTCTGACTTGCGCAGATCAGCGCGCATGGCTTCGATTTTATTGATCATGGCTCCAAAACCTTCCCCGGGTCAGGCGGCATGGATGGATTGGGGATGAACCGCGTGTGACCATTCTCAAGAGCATGGTGCGTGCCACTTCCCCATGGACGCGAACAGCTCTATCAATCGAGGCTGGAACATGCGGCAAGCCGCCTCTTGTAGCACTGAAAGTAGATTGTAGCGAAACTACAAAACAGATCAAGAGGAAATTTGAAAAAAGTTTTTCACCCGGGTTGCCGTCTGCTGTTTCAAACTTGCATACGCGTGCATTTTGTACCGGTTATTTGCAACTAAACGCTTAACAACGCTACCTTTGACCCCATTTTTACCGAGATGCACATATTCTCTGCCAATCCCGTGTCTTGAACGTTCGGTGGCGTGCCCGATTGGACATTTTTCAAGAGAATGTCCAAGACAATGTAGCGAAACTACATGTGTTTCATGTAGGTAGGAGGCACCAACGTGAAGAAGCCCGGGCATGGATCGTTCTTCTGCCGGCGACGACCGCCTGTTCGGTCGGATCAGTTGCCCGCGCACGTGGGTACTTCCTCCTATTATATCCAAGATAAGGTTCGCTCCCGTCGAACATGCGCATATTCCCGGTCAAGGATGCCCGGTCCCTTGGAAACAATCGTATATTTGCCGCGAAAGAAGGGTGTCGCCCCGGTGACATCCTCAATTCCGATTTCAAAGAAGGATGGACCTGCCCGAATAACAACCTATTCCATCCAGGAGAATCATCGACCCTTCCCGACATCGATCTATCGGCATTAAAACAAGGATAGCCCCCGGTGCACACCTGCATAAATGCATTTTCGTGAGGTTGCCGGGCCGGTCATAACCTCCTCCTCAACTCGCCGGCAGGATATTCGGGGGGAATCATCGACGTCTTTGAAGAAAAACGTGGTCATCTGCATAGATTGGACGACATTGGAAGTCATGGACGCCATGGTAAGGATGGCGCCGTCGAGGTTCAATTGTGAAAACGTCGATGTACGAGCGGGTCCAGGCTTGTTCCTGAGTGGAACATATCGATGTACGCCGGTGTCAATGGTCATCTCCCGTGGAATATGTCAATGAACACCGGTGTCGGTGGACGTTTCCGAACCGCCGGCCCGACCTAAATTATTGTAAAATTGCGTGTAAGGCGATGCGTAGCGCAAGTCCGCGCGAAATCTGCCATATGCGAGCTTTGCATCTTATGCAAATGAGTGGAGACAGCCAAAAACAACAGCAACAATTTATTTTGCAACTTCTCAATAAGTCCGGGCAGGGTAATGAGTAAGTGCCGGACCTTGAATCAACCGGGCGGCCGGGGCGACGGCCAATTATCCGCCGGTTTTTGAGGCGGGCCCTGTAGGTCAGAATAGTTGTCGGATCGATTAATGAAGACCAAGGAGATAACATGGCATACTCAGCAGCAATTCTCGGGACAGGGTTTCCTTCCCGGGAAGACAACCCCACGAAAAGCCGAACCCGGCACCATTCCCGGGCACAGAGATTGTTGCTTGAAAAAACACAACATCATGCCCGGGAATCGGACCAATGGAGCCGAAAAAGACGGTTCCGTTGACGGGATGACAGCCGGTCGCCCCCTTCAAACCCACCTTCAATCCCGGGAATCATGCCGGGCGACAGAATATTTGACAACTTCGGCCCGGGTTCCAAGGTCATCGACCAGCGGCAGATCGGCGCCATTTCGACAAAAACAACCGAAGATGACGTTTGGTTGGGCTGTTTTCTCGGGAAAAAGCACCTTCACGGCCCGTCAAAGAGACCTACTCCCGAGAATGGAACCACCCGACCGGGTCACAACCGGTCCTGTTCCTGGGATTGGAACCACCTTCGTGGCCGTCGGGTAGTCCCATTCCCGGGCAAAAGACGCTCTTAGGCCGATCCAATGGTCATTTTTCGAGAAAAAGTGATGAAATCCGATCGATTTTCAGATAAAACAACCAATAAGGGTGTTTTCTTGCTAAAAGTAATAGGTCTATCCAAATGAATGGATTTATGGTGAGCAAACCTGACCGGCGAAACCATACTTCCTTCACCCGACATCCTGAAGTCCGGGGTCGGCGCCGGGTATAAGCACCCTCAACGAGCATGTACGATCAACAAAATTCAAAATCCAAGGTGGTTCGTTTCCCAAAAACCCTTCGACCGGACGAGTATTCGGGCTTTAGCAAACGAGACGAGATTTTAGGAATCGCTCATGACATGCACACTAGCAGCATGATGATGCGAGGAAAGAGCTTGCTTTGGGAATGCCTGGAGTTCGAAGGACACGAAGTGTAAATCCCGGAAAACGTTCTTTTAGTATCTGGAAGCAGTCACCGATTATTGTGAGAATTGGCTTCAAACCACTAAGAAACCGGGTGACTGGCTGCTTGACTTTCTCCTAGAAAGAGGACGAGCCGATGCAATCGCCGACTGGCTTTTCCAAGAACCCTTGCGCCTGCCCCAGCAAGGGAAATCCCGTTTGATCAGGCCGGCGAGGTATTTTGAGGAACAGGGAAGGCCCTTCGAGGCGATTCTGATTTATCGTTTTTTGGTTGAAAAAACGTTGACGAAAAAGAGGAGCGGCATCTACCACTGGGCAGCCCAATGGCTTGGAGAGGTAGAACGGTTACAAGGAGGCGTCGTCGAATGGGGTGAAACCGAGCCACCGGACCGCTACCTGGAGGGCCTGAGAAACCGCCATGGCAGAAAGCGACTGTTTTGGAAGAACTACGATGAGCTTCAAGAAACCTCGGCACATTCCTGAGACACATTTGATGCGACAACTTGGCGGGTCGAGGGTGGTCTCCAAGTCACCCGCGGGCGCAGGGCCGAGTAGGGGGCCGTCCACGCGTCATGACAGAAGAGGACAAGCAGATGGCCGCCACTCTGTTGGCCGATCCAAAGGTAAACGTGGTCGACATCGCCAAAACGCTGGGCGTCGGCCTGGCCACCCTGTACAGAGCCTTCCCCGGTGGCCGCTCAGGCTTGAAGGAGGACTTCAAATAAGCACAGGATAATCAGATGTTCGATTTTTCCTAAACTTGTTCGGCGTCTCGCAAGGCAGCCACCTGAAGATCGAGTGACTGTTGGCTGGTTGATACCTTCAACAATCAGAACATTCACAAAACGCTTACCCTGGCTTCATTATACATAAAAGGCGTTGGGCGTGGTCGCCCACCGTTGAAAACGACGGCGAAGAGGATGGAGATGACTCAGAAAATCCAGTTGACGCCGAAGGAGGGGAGGATGGGCAACCATTCAGCCTGCTCAAACTGCAGGCTGGGCACGCCGTCCACGTCCACCACCTCGAACTCCTCAAAACCGGCCGGGTTGGCGCGGTTGTAGAGATTTTGTACGTCGATGTAGAGGTTGAAGCCGCGGCCGTTGCGGCGAAACAGCGTGCGGTTGATGCGCAGATCGAGACGGTGGTAGGCGGAGAGTTTATCGCTGTTGAGCGCGCCCAGTTCGAAGCGGTAGCCCTCTTCCGTCGTGGGGTCGGGAGTAAACGTGAAGGGGGTGATGCGCCAGCCGGTGTGATAGGTCCAGGCGCCGTTGAAGTTCCACTTGCGGTTGCGGCGGTAGTTGAGCGAGGCGGTCACGGTGTGTTCCTGGTCCCACTGGCGCGCCGTCTTGACGCCGTCGATGACGTCCTCGGCCGTCGACCAGGCGTAGTTGACGAACCAGCTCATGCGACCGCCCAAATCCTGCTTCAGCGTCACTTCCAGACCGCTGATCTCGGCGGATTCGGCGGCGACGCGGTAGCGGTCGTCCGCCTGGGAGGGCACCACGTTGATGACCTCAAACAGGTTGATGTAATAGGGGCGCGGGTCGTCGATCTGTTTGTGGTAGCCTTCCACGCGCAGGTTCAGCCCACTGTCGAAGCGGGTTTCATAGCCCAGCAGCCAGTGGGTGGCGCGCTCCGCCTTGTCGGCGAAGCTGGTTTCGCCGTCCTCGGTGGCCAGTTCGTGCAGACGCTGCGCCTGATGGTATCGACCCCAGGCTAGACGCCAGGTGCTCTGACCGCCGGGCTTCCAAGCCAGGTTCACCCTGGGGCTGATTTGCGTATCGTCGAGATAGTTCTGTTCGTCGTAGCGCAAACCCAACTCGCTGGTCAGGGTCTCACTCAGGCGGAAGCGGCCGCTGACGTAGACCGACGTCATATCCCCGTCCCGCGACAGGGCGAAGCTTTCCTCCTCGCGGGGCGGACCCACCAGCGGGTTGTCGTTTTCGCGCACGGCGCTATAGCTATAGTCGGCCTTGCCGCTACGCCATTCAAAACCCGCGCGCCAAAAGGCCCTGGGAGAAACCTCCCAACGCCAGTCCTGCTTCAGGCCCTGGTAGCTGAAGTCTTTCTGGTTCAGCAGGTCAAAGCTTTCGCTGGGCTCGGTGGAGTCCTGATCCACATTTTCGTCAAAACCGCCGCTGAAGAGGGTCGTGCGGCTGCTGAGGCGGTCGTTCCAGAACGAGTCCAGATTGAGCCAAAAGTAGCCGTTGCCATAATCGTTGGCCGCGTTTTCGATTTCCCCATCTTCGCGCTCGGTTTCTTCAAAATCGTCGGCCGCCGCCAGAAAATGCACGCTCAGCTTTTGCGCCGGCCGCAAGACGTAGGTCAATTTGCCAAAGCTGTCCCAATAGGCGACTGTCGATTCTTCCTGTTCCTCCTCGCTGTCCTCGTCGGTAAAGCCCAACAGGATATCCAGCCAGCCGCGACGGGCGGAGAAGAGGTAGCTGCCCAGGCCGTTGTTAAAGGTGCCCTCAGTGCTGTAATGGGCCGTGGAAAAACTGACGCCCACCGACGAGCGGCGTTCCGTCGGTTGGGCGGAGCGCATGCGCATCAGGCCGCTCATGGCGTTGCCGGCTTCGGCGGTGAAACCGCCGCTCACCAGGTCCAGCCCGCCGACGATTTCTGCGTCGATGATGCTGAAGACGCCGGTGAAATCCTTGATGTGGAAGGGTTCGTACAGCTCCATGCCGTCCAGGGTTACCGTCACCTCGCGATAGTCGCCGCCGCGCAGGTTGAAGGAAGCGCTCACGTCGTTGCCCGAAATCCCCGGCAGGGTGGTCAGGGTGCGGTAGACATCGTTGCTGAGATGTGGCGTGTTGTTGATGGCGTCCCGGTCCAGGTAGGTAACCGCCGTTGGGCTTTTTTCCAGCACCGAAATGGTGCTGGGGGCCACCACCACCTGGCTGAGGCTGAGCCGTTGGGGTTTGAGCGCGATGCTGACCCTGGTGTCTTCGCCCTCGCGAATCTCGACGTCGCTCTTGTACGGCTGATAGCCGTCAGCGTTCGCCTCGAGCGTGTAGGATCCCGGTGGTACCGCTTCCATGACAAAGTCGCCGTCCACGGTGATGGTACGTTGAAACAGCCGGTTCGCCAGGGAGAGGGTGACGCCTCGCGGCACCTGGTCGCTTTCCGCATCGCTGATCTGCCCGCTCAGACTGCCCAACGTTAGGTTTCGGCTTGGTTTTTGCGCCGTCGCCGCGGGGGCGAGCGCCAGGATGATGCATGCAACCCAAATCGCTTTCTGGTTCATAACAACCTCGTTCAGTCGGAAGTGTCGCAACGATTATATCCAATTGGCCTTCAAGGGAAGGTCAACAAAGTCTCAACTTTTTCTCAAATTCAAAAATTATTTTCATCAAATCCTGCGATCGCAAGACATCACATGGTCTTGCGGGCCTAAATCGTGGCCTCCGCGTCGAAATCAAAGCGAGTGGGGTTGCGGCCGATGATGATGGCGGCGATCATCTTGGGCACGTATTCGCGCGTCTCCGCCGGGACCCCACAAAAAAGATATGTTCAAAAACCATCGTTCACCTCATCCACTGCGACTTCGCATTTTGCACGCCCTGATAGACCAGCCCCGTTCGACCAAAGAGGTAGCCTTATTCCTTGATGAAAATGCCACCAAACTGTATCGCCATGTGCGTGCGTTGCATCAGGCCGGCCTCATCGAACACCAATACGACAAGAAAATACGCGGCACCGTGGCCCATTATTATTTGGCGATCGCAGCGCGTTTTGAGCTGTCGGATTCGCTTTTCGAATCAGGAGCAAGTACTGGCGAGAATTCGATTCAGACCATGTTTCGTGCGAGTGAGCGCGAATTAAATAACGCGTTGAAACATGACTATGAGGATGAGGATTTAGAGCCCCTGGCCATCAAATTGTGTATCAAGGCACGACCAGAAACTATCAAAATGCTTCGGAAAAATATGCTGGCGTGGATACCGACGCAAATGGGCGTTGAAGATGGTAATCATCCCGATGCGGTTAACTATGAAGCCTTACTCGTGTTCTACCCATTAGGTAAGCCCTAGTGGCACGGCGCGGAAGTCCGGCACCATCTCTCCAGGGTGTTTTCATCACCAGTAGAACTCGAAGAGTACTGAGCACTCGATGGTCCAACCAAGCAATGAAGCTGATGGAGAAAAGTGCAGGTGTCATCCGGTCTTTTTATTCGCGAATATATAATCAGTTGATAATAAATGGCTTGCCACAGCTCTAAAGAGACTCTTTGGCAGGATTCTTGGATGAATATTCAGCGGTTTCACCTGGGGAGACACTCACCAGGAATCTACAACCGATTTGCCTGATTTATGTCTGACACCACC
>JASJCB010000403.1 GCA_030066195.1 Acidobacteriota bacterium | reverse complement strand
CAGTGGCCAGGAGGCAGGGAATGACTACGCGGTCGGGGTGTTCGGCCGCGAAGGTTGCGGCGCGTTCGGACAGTGTGGTGACGGCCGAAGCATCGATCGGGTTTTTGTGTTTCTTGACCTCGATGATCAGCGTACGCTCATCGATGCCGTCCACGCGTAGATCGATCTCGCCGCCCCTGGTGTTCGGGGCTTGTACCACGTGGCGGGGGTAGATGCGGGCAATCTCGAATTCTCGATCATCACCGATGCCCTCGAAGTAGACCGAGAGCTTGAACTTCTTGCGGGTGCGCATGTCATTTTCCAACTGCAGTTCGGCAAAGCGGCCTACCAGGTTATTGAGTTCGCCTTGTAGGGTATCCCGCTGTTTGGTCAAACGAGCCGTTTCCTCATGGATGCCGATCTCCGCTTCCGGGTCCAACTCGGTTAATTGGTCCTTGAAGCGCTGCTTCAGCAAGAGATAAAAGGTGCCGTCTTTCAAGGCGAAATAGCGGTACTCCCTGCGGCCCGGGCGGATCAACTCAGCCTTGCGCAGCATTTCCAGCTTGCGGTGAATCTCCTCCTCGGAGATCTCCAGGGCCAGCTTTTGCTTGAGGATTTGCGGGGTGAACTGCTCATCGGCGAGTCGTGTCATGTACAGCAGGATCTTCTTGGCGTGACGCTCGTTGATGCGATCGAGCGATCGGTTCAGCCAGGACTCCCATTCCTGGGCCAGTTCCGCGGAGGTATTGCCGGTTTCGTAATCGACCACATGGGCGACGCCTTCCGGAGATGTCAAATCCTTATCGGGACAATTGCTGCGCACGACGCAGGCGATAAAAAAGGGATCGGAAAAACAGAGTTTGTTGAGGATCAGTGCTGTTTCGTTGGTAATGGGCTCATCGTAGGCTTCGGCATAACGGTAGACGGCTTCCAAGCCCTCATTCCCGGTTAAGTATGACGACATCCAACGTTTGCTCAAACGGCCCGCTTCCAGATAGGTATCCACCGCCTCGATCAACCAGCCGACGGCGGAACCCGTGGCCAACATGGGGGCAATTTTGGATTCGGACAATTCGTGGTAGCTACCGGGAATGGATTCGTCAAGAGCTTCGATACATGCCTGGTCTCGGTAGACGAAATGGCTCAGGTTCTGGAATTCGTCGATCATGACCACGAAGCGTTTGTCCAGGGTGCCGGCAATCCACTGAGGCGCGTGAATCGCCAGATCCCACATGGAATCATGCAATCCCTTGGCCAGGAATTCGTCCATTTCGCCGGAAATCTGAACGAGGAGGTCGATGCCGTTCTCACGGCCGTAGTCGGTAACGGCATCCAAGGTCAACACTTTGCGCGTAAGATCGAGGTCACGTTCCATGAAAGAGATGAATTGAGAGGCAAACACGCGGAAATAGCGTAGGGCCAGATCGGGATACCAGATCTTTCGCTCGACGATTTCCAGGTAGAACGGAATCACCTGACCGTTCGCACTCCAGAGTTGGTTGAAAAGACGCTGTACGAAGGCGGTCTTACCCGATTTCTTTCTGGCCAGGATGACACGAGACTTGGACAGGCGCTTGGGAATACCCGCAAACCATTTATGGTATTCCGCAAACTCGGCTTCTCTTCCAACCAACAAACGCGGGTCGCCGAGACGTTCCTCCAAGGGGAATTGCATTTGATCGATCTGCAAGCTCATCACCGATGACTCCCGTTGCACATGTTCTCGCCAAGCATAGCATAGAAGGATACTGCCCTTCTCCGCCGGAAAGCGTCATGGCGACTGAACTGCGAGTAACAACGTGCTGAGCCTCGGGTTAAGTAAAGTGCCGTGTACAGGCCTGAAACCAGGCCTGTACGCCGGAACTCCGGGTCTCTTACGAACCCGGCTAATTACCACCCTTCATTTCTTTCTGAAGACGGGCAACGTCTTCAGTGTGGCCCAGTGCCTGGTGTGCGGCAATCAGAGCGCGGTACCAGTTTTCGTTTTTGGGGATGCCGTTCTTGGCGGCGTCCTCGATCAGGCCGACGGCCCTCTCGTAGTCTTTCAGGGTCAGCTTGACCAAACCGTGAATCATGAAGTAGTTGCGGTTGTCCGCCGCGTAGTCCATGTTTTCGTGGAAGCGGTCCAGGTAGCTGTCCGCTTCTTCCCAGTTATGCAGGTTGAAGGCGCTCATCCCGGCCAGGTAGAGGGATTGACTGTCCTTCTCGTCGAATTTCAGGGATTCTTTGGCAAAGCGAAGCGATTGATCGAATTTCTGTTGGGCAAAGGCCAGTTGCGCCGTGGAATAGGCCAGTGACTTATTGGCCACGCCGGCATCCATGGCTTTGCTGAACCAGTCCAGGGCGGCGGGGTACTGCTGCTGTTTGACGGCAATATTGCCCAGCATGATGTAACCGTCACCGAAACCGGGCTCGGCAGTCACCAGTTCCTCGGAGATTGCCGCGGCTTTATCCCATTTGCCCTTTGTGAAGTAGCCCTGGGCCTTTTTGTACTTCTTCGCCAGTTTCTTGGGGAGCGGAAGGCTCTCGTTGTCCGCGGCCTTGAAGCCGGCCTTTTCGCCGCTTCGCAGCAGGGTCAGGTCGACGTCCTTGTATTCCGTACCGCGGGTTTTATCGATCCGAAGACCGATCGCCATCTTCTGGAAACCCTTCTGAGGTTTGACAGCGACAAAGTAATCGCCGGGCGAGGGAACGCCTTCCATCAGGTAGCTGCCGTCCTCGAGCGTATCCGTCCAGGAGACGCGTTCCATGCGACTGGTGTTGACCGCCATGGGGTTGGTCAGCAAGGTGCCGCGAGAAACCTCCGAGCCGCCGCGAGAGGCGGCAAAGATTTCGACGCGAATGCCCGCGAGACCTTCACCTTCAGTGGTGACGATCTTGCCGGCCACCGTCACGTATTCGAAGTTTTTGTACAGGGTTTGCCCGAACAGGGCGGGAGTAAGGCAAATCATCAAAAGAAATGCGCGAACCATTTGTGTTCTCCACTACGGTACGGGAGGAGCGGGGCTCCTCCCGTCTGTCGGGTCAATGGTTTAGAAGACGAAGTTCATACCCAGGTAGTAGGAACGCGGGAAGGTATACTCGGTCGGCTGATTGAAGGCCGAGCGAACTTCGCCGTCCAGCACGGGATAGTTGTTCAGGATAAAGTCCAGGTATTCCTGGGTTCCGGGTTCGGCATTGGTATTGAAACCACCGCGGCCCATGTAGGTGCTCACGCTGATGGGATCACGGGAGTTGACCACGTTGAAGATGTCGGCGTAAACGGACAGTTTGAACCGGCGGATGGTGAACTCGTGCTCGATGTGCATATCGGCGCGGCTCCAACTGGGATAGCGCTCGCTGCCGCGAGGAGCGGCCCAGATGGTCTCCAGGTCGCCGGTGCGGTTGGTGCCCTCGATGACGTTTTCGACCGCAATCGTGGGTGTCCAGGCGGCGCCGCTGTAGTACTGGTAGTTCAAGCCGATGCGCGTACCGAAATCGAAGGTGTAGGAACCGAAGAACTTCACCTGATGGGGCCGGTCGTTGACACGGCCGTAGTAGAAGTCGGGATTGCTTTGGTAGGGGCTGTCGAACAACGAGGTCGAACCGCTGTCGTTGCTGCTGACACCCTTGGTTTCGGAATAGGTGTAGGATGCGGTGAATTGCAGGCCGTCATTGGCCAGGCGCTTTTGCGCGGTCAGCATGACCGCATTGTATTCGCGCCATTCGCCGGGATAGGTAATGTATTCATAGGTTTCGTCCTGGTCGGGGTCGACATCTTCGATGGCGTCCTGCCAGGAACGGTGAACACCGCGAATACCGAAGGCATAAGCGCGGCCTACCTGCCGCTCATAACCCAGGGTGAACTCGTCCATATAGGCCGGGTTCCATTCCATGATATCGGCCTGGCCGACGGAGCCGAAGGTGGAGGTGTACTGGTACGTCCACAGTTCGGGATGATTGGCAAAGTGGATTTGCTCGTAATCGGCCGGATTATCCCAGGGCTCGATACCCATTTCGCGCAACTGGTTGACCGTGTAGATCAGTCTGTAGTAGTCGCGCTCGTAGGTGAGGTCAGGCTGGCTGTTGTCTACCAGGTAATCGTTGGGCGCATCGTAGTAACGGGAAGCAGAACCGTTGATAGAGGCGCCGTCCAGGTCATAGGCAAAGCCCATGCGCGGAGAAATCATGCTGCCGTAATCGGCGGAAATGATTTCGCGATTTTCCAGGTTGGACAGGCTGATATCCTCGGTGCGCAGACCCAGGGTAACGGTCAGCTTGTCGTTGACGGTCCAGGAATCGTTGATGTAGAAGGCCGTGTAGTCCTCGTAGGTGAACGCAAAGTCACGGGTGTCGCGATAGTCGTAGAAACGAACCGACGAAGAGGCATCGGGGAAGTCCAGGCGAACATAGAGACGCGCCCCGCCGTTCCAGGCGTCGGACTTACTGCCGTTGGTGCTCTCGCGAAACTCGGTGCCCACTTTGATGTTGTGCGTCCCCCAGGCGGAATTCAGGAAGGTATCGTAGCTCGCCTTGTAGGCGTCGTACTCGCGAGCGGATACATAGGAGTTCGGATAGGCAAAGTTCAGGTCATCGTAATAGGAACCGGAGTTGGTGACCAACTGCAACACGGGGTTGTCGTGAGAAGACTGTAGGTTCTCGCCGGCCAACTGGTTCAACGGGCTGTCCTTGCGGTTGAAGCTGACCTTCAGGAAGGAGTTGGCGTTGACTACCCAGTTGTAGTCGAAGTTGAAGTTCTCGCCGCCCTGTTCCTGGACGCCGGAGTTCAACGGGTTCCGGTAGTTGCTGTAGTTGCGATAGCCCGAGTTGGGAAACTCGATGGGATCTTCGATGAATTGGGCCACGAACGAATGACTGTCGTTCATCTGGTAGGTCAACTTCAGGTTGAAATAGTGACCCTCGTACTTGGGGAAGATGGCGGCTTCTTGAGAGGCGTCGCCCTCGTTATGGGACTGCCAATCTTCATAATAGAAGGTGTTCTTGTTCTTGCCGCGGGTTTCATAGGAGGTGAAGAACCACAGCTTGTCTTTGATGATGGGACCGCCCAGGGTGGTCGCAAAGCGATCTTCCTGGGTGTATTTGGTGGCTTCGTCGAAGGGTTTGCCCTCCGCTTCTTCGTTCCAATCGAAATCGGATTTGACAAAGCGAATATTGCCGTGGAACTCGTTACCGCCGGACTTGGTGACCAGGTTGACGACCGAACCCTGGAAGCGCCCGTGCTCGGCGCTCACGCCGCCGGTGACCACCTGAATCTCTTTCAGAGTGTCGAAGTTCATGGCGGTGGACCAGGTCTTGGTGGTGGGGTCGGTATGGTCGGCGCCGTCGATCAGGTAGACGTTATCGGTAGAGGCGCCGCCCAGCATGGACGGGTTGTTGTCTTCCACCGCGCCCGGGGTCATGGCCATCACCATCTGCATCTGACGGTCGTTGGTCAGGGTCTTGACGAAGTCTTCCGTG
>JASJCB010000230.1 GCA_030066195.1 Acidobacteriota bacterium | reverse complement strand
CAACCGCTTTTGGAATCGGAATTGGACATACATCCTCCATGTAGGCGTTTTGCCTCCCCCATAAGCATAAACGTATTTTTGCAGGTTATCGGCCCGTACTTGCTGAAAAACGCGGTAAGATGGGGCAACGCTCCAAAGGAAGGATGATCATGACCAAACGTTTCCTCACGGCCCGCTGGTCCTATCTTGCCATGTTGAGTTACGTGGTGCCGCCCGAGATTCTGGAGCCCTTCGTGCCCAAGGGAACCAGGCTGGACCTGTTTGAGGGCAAGGCCTTGATCAGCATGGTCGGCTTTTTGTTTCAGGAAACCAGGTTGAAAGGGGTGCCGGTGCCCTTCCACCGACATTTCGAAGAGGTGAACCTGCGTTTCTACGTGCGCAGGGAGGTCGACGGCGAGGTGCGACGCGGCGTGGTTTTCATCAAGGAAATCGTACCCCGAGCCGCTTTGGCCATGGTAGCCCGCCTGGTTTACAACGAGAACTACGTGGCCATGCCCATGGAACACGAATTAGGCCTGGACGGCGATGTCCCGGTAGACCCGGTCGTCTACCGCTGGCGCCTGAATGACGAGTGGAACGAAATGGCGGTAACCCCTTACGGCGACCCGGCTCTTCCCCGACCCGGCTCCGAACAGGAATTCATCACGGAACACTATTGGGGCTACGCCGCGCAGAGGGACGGCGGTACGGTTGAGTATCGCGTGGCGCATCCTACCTGGGAAGTTTGGCCCGTGGTCGATCCCGTCTTTCGTTGCGATGTAGCTAAACTATATGGACCGGAATTCGTCATTCCCCTCGATCGTCAGCCGGATTCAGCATTCCTGGCTCGGGGCTCGGAAGTAGAGGTCTTCAACGGCGTTCGCATTGCCTGAACCGTTCGAAACCGGTTTGTTTATTCAGAGCGTTTGGCGGACAGGCGGATGATCAAACCGTTTTCCTTTTCCTGAAAAGCAGGCGTGATGCTTTTTCCCGAATGCAGGTCCAGGACCATGCGGAAGTAATTCGGGTGTTTGCCGATACGAACCCGGCGCACCAGGTCGCCCGGCGCCTGGTAGGACGCTTGAACTGCACCCGCAACGCGCCAGGCGCCTTTCAGGTCGATGATATAGCGATCGGAACCCAATGTCGCCTGGCTGCGATCGGAGAAAGAGCCCGTACCGTCCAGTTCAAGCACCACGTCTTCACCGTCCTGAGTTATCCGGAGAGCATTCAACCGTCGGTTCCCGGCGGAATCGGTGCTCGGAGTATCGGACGCGGGTGTCGGGGTCGGCCTGGTTTCAGGTTTGGGTGGCGCTGCCGGCTCGGTAACGGGTTTCGGAGCGCGGCCCTCTTTGCGGGCGCGGTTCCTTTCCAGTTGGCGCTGCACAAAAGCACTGACCTGGATCTCCGGGTCCGGCGGCACATTCCGGGAGAGATCCTCCGGCTCGCCTTCCTTCACGACTACCTCTTCCGCCGGTTGCTCCGGTTCGCCCGATTCGGCGCCTGTTTCACCCGCGGCGACACTGGTTTCGTCGTCCTCGGCGGGCTTTGGGTTCTCCTCGTCACCCCCGCCGCCGAAGATGGACAGCACCAGGAACAGGAGCAACAAGCCGCCGATAATACCGTTGGATATCTTGCGTTCCTTCGTAAAGATTTCGTCGGCGGGCCGGTACTGACGGCGTTCGCAGTTGTCGCAGGTAACCGGTTTCAGCGGCAGGACGTAGGTCGCGTAATGCTCGACCTTGTTGGGTTCCGCATCGCTAAACTCGGTTTCGCGGCAATCCTTGTTCCAGCACTTCACAACGGCCCCCGGTCACAACCTGATCAAGTGAAGGTCATTATAACAAGCCGGTCAAGAAATCGATGAACTGTAACCGGGGATCGAATTCCAAAATTCCCTCTGCCCTCTGCCGAGCGATTTGACACACGCCGTTCAAACTTCTTATACTGAAACGGCGGTTCATGCCTCTTTGACCATCGCTCCCTATTTTTCGATTTCATCAGCGGCCTGAACGGCTATCTTTCATTCAATAGGAGGGCTGTTATGCCTAAAAAACTTACATTAGAAGAAGTAAGGATCAAGAGTTTCGTCACCGGCAAGTCCAAAATCATTGGCGGCCTTACCGGATTTCCGCTTTGTATCGTCCCCGAAAGTTTCAACGGCACATGCCCCGACACCCGTTGCCCATAAAGCTCCTGTAACCATAGAACGCCTGATCCGCCGCACGAACTCCATCCGTGCGGCGGTTCACGAAATGCCGGGTGCCGCGGTCTGGGAAAAAAACGCCATAAGTTTTTCCTCCAGTCCCTGCCGATCTTTAAGAACGGGCAGCAGCCCGAGGTCTATATCCCCGCCCGTTTTCTCACCGAACTTTCCATAGGTGGCAACGAACTCGTTTCCCCCGACAAGGCCGGTCGCGACCGAGTGATCTGAAAGTTTCAGGCTGAAAAGGTCCTTGGCTTCCGGAATGTGACGGCTGAAGTTCGTGATCGAGAGCGGAACGCCGCCTGTTTGAAGGTGGTCGAGCAGGGATTCCGTGATCTCCGAGCACAGGACGTACTTAACTTCCAGTCGAAACGCACAATCTCGTGAGACCGAGCAGTTGAACGGCTTACTGCAAGACATGGATTTCCGTGTAGGCATCGCCCATGGCCAGGCTCTTGACCACCTCGCCCCGGTAGCTGTGTTCGGCTTTGAAGAGTTGGTTATAAAAAGCCGGGTCCAAGGTGGGGCCGTCTTCGATGTGACCGATGTAGATCAGGTCCATGATTCCCATGGCCGCCCCCTTGGCCAGGTAGGATATGTTGTGATCGGCACGGCCGTACATCGCCCTGTAACCAATGCTCTCATAATCGTTGTGGATGATAAATTTAGCTATGCCGGGTGATATTTCCACGGCTTGCCAGCGGCCCCAACCCAAGGCGTTGATACAGGCGACCATGCCCTGCACCCAATGTTCTTTGGTGGAGAGTTGAGGCTGGATGAGCCCTTGCCACTCCATGGACTTCATGATCCCGCCGAACGTGTTGAAGGCACAGACGTGGCCGGATTCCACCAGAAGAGGTTCGGCGATCTCCAAACCTTCCATGCCGAATGTAGCCGCCAACTCCCGCTCGAACTCGAAAGAGATGCGATTGTAGTAATTGGCATAGTGGCGAGTGAGGATGACGCCGAAGGCCTCGATAAGCCCGGTATCGGGATCACCCGCCAAAGGCAATTCGCCGAGTGCCTGAAACACGGCATCCTCGTCAACCGGTGACACCGGAGTTTCTTGAATGACTTGCTTGCTCAAGGTCCCGCCTGCCGGTGATGTGTAGACGGCATAGTTGGGCCCGCCGGGGGTCAGGCTGAAGACATTCAGCTCATCTTCTTTTGCCATGCACTTTAATTGGGTGGCGGAGAAGGCGTCTTGAGGCAAATCGTATACAGCACTCAGCGCCCCGGCCAACCACCCGGAAGTAAAAAAGTCCACGGGTTTGGAAGCTTTACCCAACTTCACCTTCCAGGCCTGGGAATAATGGCTGTAGTCCGTGGATACGGTCCCGCCTTCAGCGGTTAGGGACGATAGATCGATTTTGCCGAATCCGGCCCATCGATACAGTTCTTCAGCTAATTTCTTCCGTTCCGGTACAGCTTGGACGGCCTGACGGTCAAACAGACTGGTAAGTTGGTGAAAAGCCGCTTCATTGGCGGCGCCGACCAGAATTTTGGGAGTATCCAGATACTCGGCATCCAGCAGCGTTTGCTGGAGATAGGTGTTGAAGTGATGGCAATGGAAAATGACGGGTTCGTTACCCACCAGGCATCGACGATGAGGAGCATCCAAATCGACGGGAAAAGATGTGGTCATGTTTGTTCCTCCTAGACGGGGCAACGCTTACCCGCGATTTCCGAGGCAGCATTGCGGGCGGCAGCCAACAGGGCGCCGGAGCACGTGGTTTTTCTGTCGATACGGCTGATGACGATGCTTTCTTGTACCGTGAATGGGAGGATTTTCATGCGCAGACGAGCAACAGCCTTGACCTCGCCCTCATCCTCCAACCACTCCAGAACCTTGAATAGTTTTCCTTGATTACCGACCATGAAGAACACCTCACATGGTGGGAGGCATCGGAAATCAAAGATGAATTCTTAACTGAGTTCAGTCCTACTTTTACTCACGCATGAGAGGCCGCGGTGGATCAGGGCAAGTCGAGGTGACGAACATGATCCATCTGATCGTGTAAAATGCCCGCAACTTGAATTTGATCGCGGTGGACGAAATGAAATATGTAGTGGCGACCTGACTTTCGGGGGCAGAGGCCGCGAAGTCTCTGCTCTACCCATGCCGGTAAGCTCGGCCTCGATACTTCAACTTTGGATGTCTCCGCGATATATGGTCCATGGGCGCGCTTGTCCACGCTACTCGCCGGCCTGTTCGTATCGGCACTCTTTCCCCAACCACTACATCTTGTGGTTTGGAATTAGATGGGCGGACATACTGCACCTTCTTGATTCTATATTCGTAAATTCGTGTAAACATTATATTGCAAAAAGCACCTTAAGACACTACCGTTAGCAAAAGAACGATAGTACTTATTCAATATCTTTTTAACCACTTTGGATACACCTCGCACACCTTGGAGCGCCTGCTATCACTATCTTTGCGTGTGAGCGACCATATGTAGAGTCATAAGTCTTAAATGTTTTTTATAAAAAAGTCCTTGCAAATATTCCGCATACTTATTAGAGTAGATTAATGCCATATTGGCAAAAAATGACCCAATTCAATGACAGGTGAGCCGAATGGGTAGACTAAGAACCGAACCAAAAGTTAGACCGTTTCTCAGCGATGCTGAATACTCATCCTATCTGGGTATCCTCAAAGACGCGAAAAAGGCGGCAGGCAGCAATCATGTCTATTGGGATCTGGACGGCAGTGAAAACGCCAACCGTATTCGCAAAGCCTTTATCCATATCGCGGAAAAAGAAAATATCCCGGTGGTGATTCGCAGGGAACGAGGAAAAAGATCCCTTTCCTTCAGCTTCAAGGAAGGTACCAAGCCCGTTTCTTCCAGAATGTCCGCGGCGGAATGCCAGAGTCGGATTATGACCGCGTTGCGTCAAGCCAAACGCCCCCTGCAAAAAGCCGAAATCATCAATGCAACCGGCATAAGCCCCTCCACTTGGAACATCCGTATCAAAGAGCTAATGGGTGAAGGCAAGGTTCTTCGCCAGGGCGATCGAAGAGATACGAAATACAGACTTCCGGGCTGATTCGATCACACCATTCTCGAATATCCAGAGCCCAACCCTCCCTGAGCATCACGCTTTGAAGCGATCCCGTCGACTCCGGTAGATTGTATGCTTGGGGAGGTTTTTTTATTTAGCTCTCTATCCCAGGCTTGGCCCGATCACTCTCTCCCGGCGGGTTGATTACTCCTTAGTATTAAAAAGAAGAATTCTTGCCACAGAGTTGGTGATGCGCCGCGGCGCACTAAATGGCCGGGAAACAAGAGCCAGGTCCAGGAGCGTCGACTATCAGCTATTGAGCTGGGGTTCGTAGCGGAGGCAATTTTGCCACAGATCGCTCAGATCTGCGCAGATCTGAGCGATCTGCGGCTAATCCCTTTTATTTCAGCGGCTTCTTGGGGTTTATCTTGTTAGGTAATCTATTTTGTTTCTTGGAAGGACACAGAGGGCACAGAGGAAGAGAAGAAATAGGAATAGGAATCTCTTGTTTTTCTCTGTGCCCTCTGTGTCCTCTCTTCCTAAAAACCGAATTGTCAAAGCGGCTCGAACAACATTCCACACCGACAGAGAAGATCTGAGAGACGCACTCCAATGGGTTTCCGGTTTATGAAAGGTGACTCGGAATCGGAAAAAGAAGAAAAAGGAAGAGAGGACACAGAGGGCAGGGAGAAAATCAGGAAATGATGCATTCGGTAATAGTATGTTCCCCGGCACTCACGACCCGCTTCTCAGGGAATCACTCGTCCGCGCCGGCTGAAAAAGTATAGTACCGGGAAAAAACTCGAAACTGCTTCCGCGACACTTTTGTATCGCGCAAAGTCGGCCGATAGCGTTAGTGTCGATTCATTCCCGGGCCGTGGTTTCGACCATGGTTCTATACTGTTTTGAGTCACTATGATTAACCCTCAACCTTCAATCTATACCTGGCGGCGCTTGTGTTGGTATCACACGGGCTTCGACCGGGTGTGCGTATCCGCCCGGCGAGCCGTGAAAAGACGCTATCGCTTTATGGTGCCTTGCCCTATAATCTCCCACAAGGTTTAGGAAATAAGATTAGCGAAGCTGCTTTATTGAAACGGACCATACAATCCATAGACAGCGAAACGGCAACACCCAATACGGCGCCTGAAGGGCGGAGCAGCAGCCGCCGGCTAAACATACTGTCTTAGTTGTCCGCTTCGCGGCGCCGTCGGTTTGTGTGGTTTGGAGAGTTGTTCAGTGTCCACCAAAATCATTTCGACCATCGAAGAAATGGCGACCAGGGCCGACGAATTACGTAAGGCGGGCAAAAAACTGGTGCTGTGTCACGGCACCTTCGACCTGATCCATATCGGCCACATCCGCCACCTGGAAGCCGCCAGGCGCGAGGGCGACGTGCTCTTCGTCACCCTGACCGCCGACGCCTTCGTCTCCAAGGGACCGGGCCGCCCCGTCTTCAACGAAGCCCTGAGGCTCGAGAACATGGCGGCGCTGGCTTGTGTGGATTACGTGGGCCTGGTGAACGATGTGACCGGGCTGCCCGCCATTCGGGCCGTCAAGCCGCACGCCTATGTGAAAGGCGGCGATTACCGCAACGCTGCAGACGACCTGACCGGCAATATCCACCTGGAGATGCAGGCGGTCAAGGCGGGCGGCGGCGAGACCGTGTTCACCGACGAGATCACCTTCAGCTCGACCCAACTTCTGAACGAACATTTCGCCGTCTTCTCCGCCGAGGTCAAGGAGTACCTGAGCAACTTCCAGAATCGCTTCAGCGCGGACGATGTGCTGGAAGCCGTGGGCGGCCTGAAGAACCTGAAGGTCTGCGTGGTGGGCGACGCCATTGTGGACGAATACAACTACACGGTACCCATGGGCCAGACCGGAAAGGGCGCGGTCATGGCAGCCCGCTGGCTGGAGCGCGAGCGGTTCGCCGGCGGGGCCCTGGCCGTTGCCAATCACATTTCCGGCTACTGCGAGCGGGTCACCTTGGTCACCGGGCTGGGCCGACAACGCAGCTACGAGGACTTTATTCGCGGCAAACTGGCCGACAATATCGAACCCGTGTTCTTCTACCGGGACGATGCGCCCACCATCGTCAAGAACCGCTTCGTGGACGGCGACGCCGACAAGCTCTTCGAGGTCTACTATTACGAGGACAGCCCGCCTCCCCTGGAAATGGAGCAAGCCGCCTGTCAATGGATGGCCCGGCACCTGAGCGGCTACGACGTGGTGATCGTGCCCGATTTCGGTAACGGTTTCATCAGCAGAAACATGGTCGAGCACCTGTGCGCGCATGCGCCCTTCCTGGCCGTGAACACCCAGGTCAACAGCGGCAACCGGGGCTTCCACACCATCAACCGCTACCGCCGCGCCGATTTCATTTCGCTCAACGAGCCCGAGCTACGCCTGGCCGTGCACGACCGCACCGGCGACCTCGGCGACCTGGCCGAGACCATAGCGGCCAGGCTGGGTGCGCGCTATATCGCGACTACCCTTGGCACGGCCGGCTTGTTCCTCAAGGATCGCGAGAACGATATCTACCGGGTGCCCGCCCTGTCCGTGAAGGTGATCGACCGCGTCGGTGCGGGCGACGCCTTCCTCTCGCTGGCCGGTATCTGCCTGGGCGGCGGACTGGACGCGGAACTGGCCGCGTTGGTGGGTTCTGCCGCTGCCGCCATCGATGTGCAGATCGTCTGTAACCGCGACAGCGTCAGCCCCACCGCCTTGTTCAAATACCTGGTTACCTTGTTGAAATAATATGCTGATCGGCATCGACCTGGACAACACCATTTTGGACTACAGCGAGTTATTTCCCCAATTGGCGCGTGAACGGAACTGGCTGCCGGCCGGCGATATCCCCTCCAAGGCGGCCCTGAAGCGGGGACTGGCCGAGACAGCCGGCGACGCCGAAACGGGGGAGCTGCGTTGGCAGCGCCTTCAGGCCCTGGCTTACGGCCCACAGATCGGCCGCGCCCGATTGTTCGACGGATTTACCGATTTTGTCCGAACCATGCGTGACGCGGGGCACCGCCTGGTCATTGTCAGTCACAAAAGCCGCACGTCCAACCTGGACCCCTCCGTCAACCTGCACGACTGGGCTCGAAAGACGCTGTCCGAACGCGGCTTCTTCGACGAATTGGGCTTCGCTCGCGGCGAGGTCTACTTCGAGGAAACGCGTGATGAAAAACTGGCTCGCATCCAGGCCCTGCAACCCGACGTTTTCATCGACGACCTGCCCAAGGTCTTTCAGCACCCCGGCTTTCCGGCCGACAGCCAGGGGTTGTTGTTCGGTAGAGATGAGTCGCTGCCGGCTTTTGATCATTGGGAGGCACTGACGGAATTTTGTCCGTGTCTGGCCGATTTGCGCGCCCTCAACCCGGCTCCCCTGGAGAAGGTGGAAACCATAAGACGCGGCGGCAACAACCACATCCGCAAGCTGACGCCCGCCGAAGGCCCGCCCGTCGTTCTGAAAACCTATTTCCAGCATCCCGACGACCCCAGGCCGCGCCGCGATTCGGAACTGCGTTTCCTGGAAATCCTGTGGCGGGGCGGCATCCGCAACATCCCCCGACCGCTGGGGCGTACGCGCCACGGTCTGTTCCAGGCCTGGATCGACGGAAGCCCGCCCGAGGGCCAACCGGAGGGCCTGGCCGCGTTACAAAACATGTTGACCGACCTGGACCGGCTCAGCCGCGAATCGGCGGGCAGCGATGCGGTAGGACCCGCCGCTCACGCCAGGTTTCGACTTGCAGATTACCGGCGGCAGATAGAAGCCAGGTGGACGGCGGTCGGCACGAGCGAGCATGCGGCGGTTCGCCGTTTCCTGGACGAGGAACTGCAAAAACACCGCGAAACGGCGTTGCAATTTTTTGAGGAGGCGTGCCGGACCCACGGTTTAGAGCCGGAGGCGCCGCTTCCCTTGGACCTGCGCTACCTCAGCCCCTCCGATTACGGCCCGCACAACTGTCTGAAAACAGCCGGAGGGGAGATCTTCTTCCTGGATTTCGAGTACGCGGGTTGGGACGATCCGGCCAAGCTGCTTTGCGATTTCACCTTTCACGTGGGTTTCGATATGGACCGGCGGCAACGCCTGGACATCGTCAAGACCTTCATCCGGCAACGCGAGCACGATCCGCATCTCATCCACCGGCTGGCTGCCGTTTGGCGCCTGATGGCCCTGGAGTGGATCCTGATCGTGCTCAACGTGGCCGTACCGGCGGAACTGGCCCGCAAATGTTTCGCCGATCCAAGCTTGGACCCGGCCGCCCTGGTGAGCCGGCGCCTGGAAAAGGCGCGCCGCATGGCGAACGCCCTGGCCGGGAAGATGGACCGAACGGGACCCGAGACTTGGGAAGCCCGTACCGGGCAACCCTGATAGTTTTCAAGGATCGAGGATGAACGAATTTAAAGCACGCTGTAAACACCTGCGACGGGAGATTATGGCCATGGTGGCCCACGCGCGTCGCGGTCATATTGCGCCCGCCTTCTCCCTGGTCGAGATCCTGGCCGTGCTCTACGACCACATCATGCGCTACAACCCGGCCGATCCCACCTGGCCCGACCGCGACCGCTTCATCCTGAGCAAGGGTCACGGTTGCCTGGCCCAATACGCGGTTTTGGCCGACAAGGGTTTCTTCAGTCGCGATCTCTACCCGCAGTTCTGTGCGCCGGACGGCATCCTGGGCGGGCATCCCGAGGAGATCGTTCCGGGTGTGGAAGCACCCACCGGCTCGCTGGGACACGGCCTGGCCATTGCCGTCGGATTTGCCCTGGCTGCAAGGATGGACCAACGCGACTACCGCAGCTTCGTGGTGCTGGGCGACGGCGAGTGCGGCGAGGGTTCGGTCTGGGAAGCCGCCATGGCCGCTGCCATGCACAAGCTGGACAACCTGATCGTGCTGGTGGACTATAACAAGTACATGTCCTTCGGGCCCGTGGCCGAGGTCTGCGATGTGGAACCCTTCGCCGACAAATGGCGCGCCTTCGGGTTCGCCGTCGCGGAAGCGGATATGACCACCGACCCGCTCGCCCTGAAAACCATCCTTTCCGATCTGCCGCTCACCAGGGGCAAACCGACGGCCGTCATCTGCCACACCATCAAGGGTTACGGCGTCTCCTACATGCACAACAACCTGGCCTGGCACCACAAGTCCCGCATCGAGGACGCGGAGATCCAGGATATTTTGGATCGGTTGGAGCAGGATCATGCGTAAGCGCGGTTTAGAAACGGTCTACCGCCTGGCCAAAGAACACCCGAATGTGGTCTACATCGGTTCCGACGTGGGCAAAGGCACCCTGGCCCAGTTCCAGGAAGAGATGCCGGAGCGTTTTTTCGTGGAGGGCATCGCCGAGGCTTACGTGATCGGCATGGCGGCGGGCCTGGCCATGAGCGGCAAGATGCCTTTCGTGAACACCATCGCCACCTTCCTCACCCGGCGCTGCTACGACCAGATCGCGGTCGACGTCTGCTTGGGTAACTACGACGTGCGGCTGTACGCCAACGGCGGCGGACTGGTCTACGCGCCGCTGGGACCCACCCACCAGAGCATTGACGACATCGCGCTGATGCGCGCCCTGCCCAACATGACCGTCTTCTGTCCCTGCGACGCCGACGAAATGGAACGCGGCATCCGGGCGAGTTACGATCACAAGGGCCCGGTCTATATCCGCGTGGCGCGGGGCGGCGATCCCATCGTCAGCAAGGCGGAAGCGGGTTTTGCTTTCGGCAAGGCCTTGGTCTTCAAGCAGCCGGGGGACCTGCTGTTGATCTCCACCGGCATCACCTGTCAAATCAGCCTGAAGGTGATCGAGGCCCTGGCCGAACGCGGTATTAGTGCGGGGTTATGTCACCTGCCCACTGTCAAGCCGTTGGACCGGGACACGCTGGAACCGCTGCTGCGGCAGAGCCGTTTCGTGGCGACCGTGGAAGAACACAGCGTCATCGGCGGGCTGGGCGGCGCCGTGGCGCAACTGATCGCCGAGGGCGCCCGACATCCCGCCGGAAAATTCAAATCGATCGGCATCCCCGATGTGTTTCCGCAAGGCTACGGCCGCCAGGAGAATTTATTGGCGCGCTACGGCCTGGACGTGGACTCGGTGACGCAAACGGTGACGGCATGGATGGAACAAACATGAACCCTTTTTTCCAAGCGGACGAGCAGCAGGCCGTCGACGCCTTTCTACGCGACGGCTATTACAGGTTCGACCTGAACGGGCCGGAACATTTCGAAACCCTTCGCGCACGGCTGCACGGCTGGGGCTGCGAACTGCTGGAACAACAGCCGAGCGCCGACCGCTTCTTCAACCACACCGAGGGACTGGTGGACATCGCCGGACTGAACGATTTCCGGCTGGGCCTGATCCGCAAACTAAACGCGGATGAGACCATCCGTCCCCTGCTCTACAACCTGGCCCGGCGCGAGTTGAACTGGCTGGTGGGCAGCGAGTTGGCCATGCAGCGCTCGCTGAACCTGAGCATTCAATTGCCGGGGGATGCGAGTTCGCTGCTACCGCTGCATGCCGACATCTGGTCGGGCAATTCACCCTACGAGGTGGTGTTCTGGCTGCCCCTGACCAGGGTCCACGGCACGCGCTCCATGTTCGTGCTGCCGAAACCGAAATCGGACCGGGTCTACGCCGACTTCAAAAACTACAGCGACCTCTCGGTGGAAGCCTTTTACCGGGAGATCGAGGCAGACCTGACCTGGATCGAGCTGGAACCCGGGCAAGGTCTGATCTTCTGGCACGGGCTGATCCACGGCAACCGGGTCAATCGGGAGGCGGAGACGCGCTGGACCATGAACACGCGCTTCAAGGGCCTGCTCTCCCCCTACGGACAGAAGGAATTAGGCGAGTCCTTCCTACCTATCACCACCAGGCCGATCACGCGCATCGGCTATGCCTACCGGAACCCGCAATGCTGAAACAAAAGGGACATCGGGGCTACATCTCCAGCAGGGAAATCGACGGCCAACTGATCCCGCAACGGGTGCAAAATCTGGTCATCCGCGACTACGCGGCCAGGAACAATCTGCTCTTCCTGCTGAGCGCGGTGGAATACACCATGGACAACTGCTACATGATGCTGAAGTCGTTGCTGGAAGAAGCGGCAAACATCGACGGCATCATCTTCTACAGCACGCACCTCCTGCCCCCGGACCACGTATTCCGCCTCCAAATCTACGACACCATCCTTCGTCAGGACGGCGACCTGCGCTTCGCCCTGGAAGAGATCACGGTGAAAAACCAAAGCGGCATCGACCTGCTGGAAGACCTGATCATGATCCGAGAAATCGGCGCGGAGGATGTTTTGCCATCCATCAACCCCGACAAACCCTAACAGGGGGAAATGGGCGTTGCCCCGGCTATTTTGTTCGGCCCCTTCGGCGCGGGGAAAAGAGCCGACGATCCTATATGATAATGTAGATTTAAATGAATGCGTATCAGTACTCATTGATGATAGAAACCGATTCATCAGGTGACTTGCCTTGAGACAGGAACGACATTTCATC
The DNA here is from genome assembly GCA_030066195.1 of Acidobacteriota bacterium. Lineage (GTDB taxonomy): Bacteria > Acidobacteriota > Holophagae > Acanthopleuribacterales > Acanthopleuribacteraceae > JASJCB01. The sequence continues at coordinate 4,189 of JASJCB010000230.1, read as the reverse complement.
AAGCCGCTTTACAAGAAGACCGAACGGGATTACGTGGGCCGGGTTACCGAGGCAGACAAGGCCGCCTGTGCCGAGGTTGCCCTGCAATGGGGCCGTGATTACTGGGACGGCGATCGCAAATACGGTTACGGCGGTTATCGTTACGACGGGCGTTGGGAGGTGGTTGCTCGCGCCATGATCGAGGCCTACCGTTTGAAACCGGGCTGCCGTATCTTGGATGTGGGCTGCGGCAAGGCGTTCCTGCTCTACGAATTCAAGAAGTTAATGCCCGAGTTGGAAGTGGCCGGCCTGGATATTTCCGGCTATGCCCTGGAACACGCCAAAGACGAGGTCAAGCCCTACCTGGTCGAGGGCAACGCGACACGGCTGCCGTTCCCGGACAATCACTTCGACCTGGTGATTTCCGTGATGACCCTACATAACCTGGAACTGTTCGATCTTCAACGTGCCTTTGCCGAGATCGAACGGGTGTCATTCGGCGACGCCTATTTCCTGACCGAGTCCTACCGCAACGAGCGGGAGAAGATGAACCTGCTCTACTGGCAGCTCACCTGCCAATCCTTCTTTTCCGATCGGGAGTGGAAGTGGCTGTTCGAAACCTGGGGGTACAGCGGTGACTATGAATTCTTCTACTTCGAATGAAGCCTTGAGAGGGAACCATGAGCAATAGAATCCGTACGGCCGTTCTGGGGGCGGCGGGTTACGGCATGAACCTGATCCGCAACCTGACGCGTTTGGAAACGTTGGACCTCGTCTGCGAGCCGGACGAGGACGTGCGCTCGCAACTGCGCAAAAGTTATCCCGATTTGGAGCAGGTGGGTTCCTTCGAAACCGCTCTCAAACGCAAAGGTATCCACGCGGTGGTGGTGGGCGGCCCGGTGGATGAACGGGCGGAACTGGCGAAGCGCGCCCTCAAAGCGGGCAAACACGTTTTGGTGGAACGGCCGTTGGTCTGCTCCGACGCCGATGCGAAGTCGCTGGTAACCAGGGCCCGGGAGAACGGCCTGGTGTTCATGGTCGATCACCTGCTTTGCTTTCACCCCGCGTTCGTCAAACTGAAGACCCTGGTGGACGAGGGCGCCTTGGGCAAGATCCGCTACATCCAGGCCACGCGCAATCACAACGCCCGCTTCCGGGTTCAGGATCACCCGGTCTACGCTTTCGCCCCCAACGATCTGGCCATGATCCTGGCCCTGGCCAAGGTCATCCCCAGCGCGGTCACCAGCCTGGGCGGACCGGTTCGTCAGGGCGTTGCCGAGGTGACCCATACCCACCTGGATTTTCATTCCGGGCTCCAGGCGCATATCATCGTTTCCTGGGTGCACCATTTCCGCCGTCAGCAATTGGTGGTGGCGGGCGCCAACCAGACGGCGGTGTTCGACGATACCCTGCCCTGGAAACAGAAGCTGCGGCTGTTCAACCTGGACGCCAATCCCACCATCCAAGACCTGAACGAGGCCGACGCCACCGCGATACCCGTGGCGGGCGTGGAGCCGTTGTTCGCGGTGTGCGAGCATTTTCTGGACTGCATCACCCACGAGGGGCAACCACGCACGGGCGGCCGTTTTGCGCTGGACGTGGTGCACACCGTCAACGCGGCCCTGCGTTCGCAACGCGATCACGATAGGCGCGTCGACATGCCCGGTGAGGAACCGGTCGAGGAAGAGGCGCCGCCGTCTACGCTTACGGTGGACTATTTCGTACACCCGAGTTCGGTGATCGACGATGACGTGACCATCGGCATGGGTTCCAAGATCTGGCATTTCAGTCATATTTTGTCCGGCTGTCGCCTGGGCGACAAGGCCAACATCGGCCAGAACGTGGTTATCGGACCGGACGTGACCATCGGCCGGAACTGCAAGATCCAGAACAACGTGAGCGTGTACAAGGGCGTCACCCTGGAGGACGATGTCTTCTGCGGGCCCTCCATGGTCTTCACCAACGTCGCCATGCCGCGTTCCGAGATCTCGCGCAAGGACGAATTCGCCAACACCCTGGTCAAGAAGGGCGCCACCATCGGCGCCAACGCGACCATTGTCTGCGGCAACAATATCGGCCGCTATGCCTTCGTGGGCGCGGGATCGGTGGTGACGCACGACGTAGCCGACCATTCCCTGGTCTACGGCAACCCGGCGCGCTTCGTCGATTGGGTGTGCAGTTGCGGCGCCCGACTCTCCAAGAAGCTGGGCTGTCCCGTCTGCGGTAAGACCTACATGAAGGAAGGCAGCGGCCTGACCGAAATCATCGAGGACGAGACCGAGAAGCCCAAGCCCAAAGCCCGCGCTAAATCGACCCGTAAGAAATAACGCTTCCCTCCCCATCCGCGTCGGGTTCTTTCATGGCGAAAATACCGCGCCAAGGGGGGAACCCTGCTCCAATCGCCGCTACTTGTCCGGCATCGGTGTGACCCTGATCGCGGCCGCGGACTTCAGGGAACGCACGTAGAAGGTATCGTCCACAAAGGCCGGAGCGCTGAAGGTTCGGGTTTTGAAGATCCGGATTTCCTTTTCCGGGTTGAAACCCTCCGCCGAGACGCGGCTGACGATGATACGGCCGTCCTCGGTAAACAGAACCAGGCGGTCGTCCACGAACATGATCATGCTTTCATCGGGCGACCGGGTCATCCAGAGTCGGGTCCCCGTTGCGGCGTCCACGCAGGTCAGCAGCTTGCCCCAAAAGCCGTAGAGAAAACCCTCCCGGTACAATGCGATGTGAAAGCTCTTGCCCAACACGGGACCCCGCCACACGGGCGCAAACCCGGCGCCTTCCGGGCCGGATTCGATGCCCAGCAGCATAATTTCCTTGTCGGCAAACGGCAGCAGCACGCGGTTACCGCCCAGGTCGGTGGGCGTGCCCTGGGTGTGCTTGCCCATATGGCGCAGACGCCAAAGCTCCTCGCCGGTGAGGGGATTCAAGCCGGCGCTTAGTTCCCAGCCCAGAAAGATGAATTGGGGTTTGCCGTCGATTACCGCCAGGGTGGGTGATTGGTAATGTACGGTGCCGCCAGGCCAGACCCACTTGCAGGCTCCGGTTCGGGAGTCGAAGGCCATGACGGCGTCGCCCTTCAGGCCGCCGCTTTGCAGGATCAACAAATCGTCATGCACCAGCGGTGAGGAGGCATAACCGTAGTCGGGCATGACGCCGCCGTATTCCTTGACCAGGTGATGTTCCCAAAGCAACCGGCCGGTTTTCAGCGCAACCGCAACCAGCCTGCCCTCGGGAGAAAGCGCAAAAACACGGCCCCGATGAATGACCGGAGTAGACAGGGGACCGTCATCCGAGCCGTCGCGTCCCTTGAAGACGGGTTCAAGCCGGAGGGACCATAGGGTTTCCCCGCTCGCCGTGTCCAAAGCGATCAGCACATCGTGACCTTTGACCGCCGCCATGGTCACCGCGATACCCTCGGCCACCGAAACCGAGGAATAGCCGGAGCCCAGGGGCCGAAACCAGGCGATTTCGAGACGGTAGTCCTGCTTAAACACACCGCGACTGACCGCCTGGCCATTGCGGTCGGGACCACGCCAACCCGGCCAGTCAGCGGCCGACCCGCTCAGGGTGAGCGCGAAGAGCGCAACCAGGTAGAGGCGGCGTTGCATATTCAAGCTATGGCGCATCGTTTCCTTCCTTATAAGGATGTTCGCTATGCCTCATGATTTAGATGCATCGGCAGGGCTTCGTCAAAATCGTGCACATGAGCCGGCAACAACGCGCAATTGACTCAAATCTTCCGGGGAAGACATGAGTCGCCGGCGTCCGGTACGATATTGTTCCCGGGAACAATCGAGTTCCAGGTTTTAGTAACTTTGTTGCTAACAGGAAAAACAAAACATCTTGAAACTTCTCAATAAGTTCGGGCAGGGTAATGGCAAAGTGTCGGACATTGACCAACCGGGAAGTAAGACAGTTCCCGATGAACACTTATACCGGGCGGGAATTGTTTTCGGCCGGCGTTATCGGAATTCGAGAGTTGGGTTCCGTTGTATTTTGGGCAGCCCTTTCAGCGGACCTTTTTGCTTTATCGGCACAAAGCAACCTTGTATGGGATTTCACAACCAAGTACGCAACTTCTCAAAAAGCCCGGGTTAGATACAGAGTAGCGTGAACAAGGCCCACCTGGCTCAACCCGGGTATGGAACCGACAGCCGGCCTGAATGATGACCCTGCTTATGAGCAAGGTGGGTTTTGTTCG